>CAXSEX010000219.1:0-7812 GCA_964236415.1 uncultured Acetobacteraceae bacterium
CGGCGCCCCGCTGCTGACCCCGGCCGGCGAGGACCGTTTCCTGTTCCTGACGAAGCGGCTCGCCTTCAAGCTGCCGACGCCGCCGCAGATGCACAACGCCGGCAACTACGTCGTGAGCCTAAGCGACGTGTGCCGCTGGCTCGGCACCCAGGCGGAGGGCTTGGGCGTCGAGATCTACCCAGGCTTCGCCGCCGCCGAGGTGCTGATCGAGGGCGGCCGCGTGGTGGGCGTCGCCACCGGCGACATGGGCGTCACCAAGGAAGGGGAGCACGGCCCCAACTACCAGCCCGGCATGGAGCTGCGCGCGGCCTACACGCTGTTCGCCGAAGGCTGCCGCGGCTCGCTCACCAAGCAGGTGGCCACCCGGTTCGACCTGCGCAAAGGGCGCGACCCGCAGACCTACGCGCTGGGCATCAAGGAGTTGTGGGAAATCCCGGCGGCGCAGCACAAGCCCGGCCTGATCGAGCACACCGTCGGCTGGCCGCTGGACCGCGACACCTATGGCGGGTCCTGGCTGTACCATTGGGGCGACAACCTTGTGTCCTACGGCTTCGTGGTCGGATTGGACTACCACAATCCCTGGCTCTCGCCCTTCGACGAGATGCAGCGGTTCAAGACGCACCCGGCCATGCGCAAGCACTTCGAGGGTGGGCGGCGCATCTCCTACGGCGCGCGGGCCTTGAGCGAGGGCGGGCTGCAATCCATCCCCAAGCTGACCTTCCCCGGCGGCGCGCTGATCGGCGACACCGCCGGGTTCCTGAACGTGCCGAAGATCAAGGGCACCCACGCCGCCATGAAGTCCGGGATGCTGGCGGCGGAGGCGGTGGCGGAGGCGCTGCGGCACAACCGCCCGGCCGAGCCGGAAAGCTACGAAAGCCGCTTCCGTGAAAGCTGGCTTTACGAGGAGTTGCGGGAGGCGCGCAACATCCGGCCGTCCTTCGCCCGGTTCGGCCTGTTCGGCGGCATCGCCTACTCGGGGCTGGACACCTTCCTGCTGCGTGGACGGGCGCCGTGGACCATGCACCACGCCCACGCGGACCACGAGGGGCTGCGCCCGGCCAAGGAGGCGCCGCGCATCGCCTACCCGAAGCCCGACGGCAAGCTGCCCTTCGACCGCCTGTCCTCCGTGTTCATTAGCAACACCAACCACGCGGAGGACCAGCCGCCGCATTTGCAGCTGCACGACCCCAAGCGGTGGCAGGGGGTGAACTGGGAGCAGTTCGCCAGCCCCGAAAGCCGCTACTGCCCGGCTGGCGTGTATGAGGCAGTTGGCGTCGAAGAGGGCGAGCCGCGCCTGCAGATCAACGCGCAGAACTGCGTCCACTGCAAGACCTGCGACATCAAGGACCCCACGCAAAACATCGAATGGGCCGTGCCGGAAGGCAGCGGCGGTCCCAACTACCCGGGCGGCATGTAGGGTGGTGCCGCGCATCCGCCGATCCGCGCTGCTGGTGCTGGCCATGCTGGCCGGGGGCGCCGCGAACGACTTCGGCCTGGAGGACGCACCCGGGGCCTCCACGTTCGAGCCGAAGGGCGCGTTCGGCGACTACATGGCCGGCCGGCTTGCGGAGCAGCAGGGCGACCTGGACATCGCCGCCGACCGGCTGCGCGCGGCGCTGGCCCAGGATGCCGGGATCGCGGAGGTGGCGAGCCAGGCGTTCATCGCTGCCGTGCTGGCGGGCCGGCCGGATGCCGCGCGGCTGGCCACCGGCGTCGCCGACAACGCCGTGGCCCAGCTTGTGCTCGCCGACCGGGACGCGAAGAACGAGAACTGGGAGCAGGCGGAGGCGCGGTTCGCGGCGCTGCCGCGGCAGGGGCTGACGCAGGTGCTGCGGCCCTTGCTGATCGCCTGGGCGCAGCAGGGCGCCCGGCGCACCACCGCCGCTCTCACCGGGCTGCAGCCGGTCCTGGACGAGCAGCGGTTCCGCGGCGTGATGGCGCTGCACGCGGCGCTGATTGCCGACCTCGGCGGCTTCACGGCCGACGCGGCCCGGCTGTATGCGGTGGCAAAGGCCGAGTACGGCGGCCTCAACCTCCGGCTCGGGCAGATCCTGGCGAGCTGGCAGGCCCGCCAGGGCAACCCGGAGGAGGCGCAGCGCACCGTGCGCGACATGGTGGGCGTGAACGGCGACTTGGCGCTGGCCCGCGAGGCGCTGGAGCGCGACGTGGGGAACCGCCCCGTCCGCAACGCCACGGACGGCTTGGCCGAGGCCTACCTCGCCATGGCCGCGACGCTGCGGCAGCAGAACGCCAACGACTCGGCGCAGGCGCTGCTGCGCTTGGCGTTGGACGTGCGGGAGGACTTCACCGCGGCGCGGCTGCTGCTGGCCGATATCCAGGAGGGGAACAAGCAGTTCGACGCGGCGGCGCAGACCCTGGCAGGCGTGCCGCCCTCCGATCCGCTGGCGGCGGTGGTGGCGCTGCGCCGCGCCAACCTGCTGGACGGCACCGGCCAGGAGGAAGAGGAGGCCCGGATGCTGGAAACGCTGGCCCAGGAGTATCCGGACCGGCCGGAGCCGCTGATCCAGATCGGCGACAGCCTGCGCCGGCGCAACCGCTTCCACGAGGCGGCGGAAGCCTATGACCGCGCGGTGGCCCGCATCGCCACGCCCAGCCGGGCCAACTGGCCGCTGTTCTACGAGCGCGGCATCGCCTTTGAGCGCGACGGCCAGTGGGCCAAGGCCGAGGCCGACTTCGAGTACGCCCTGCAACTGGCGCCCGAGCAGCCGAACGTGTTGAACTACCTCGGCTACGCCTGGGTGGAGCAGGGCCACGAGGTGGACCGTGCCCGGCACATGATCGAGCGCGCAGTGGAGCAGCGGCCCAACGACGGCGCGTTCATCGACAGCCTCGGCTGGGCGCAGCTGCGCCAGGGTGACACCGCCGAGGCGCTGAAGAACCTGGAGCGCGCGGTGGAGCTGCAGTCGGAGGACCCGGTGGTCAACGCGCATCTCGGCGACGCGCTGGACGCCGTGGGCCGGCGCCGGGAAGCGGAGTTCCAATGGCGCCGCGCCCTGAACCTGAACCCCGAGCCTGGGGACCAGGCGCGCATCGAGGGCAAGCTGCGCGACGCCGAAGGGGCGCCCGCGACCCGGACCGCCAGCCCCAGCGTGCCCTGAGCGGTGCTGACCGAGGCGGCGCGGGCGAAGGTCAATCTGTACCTGCACGTCGTGGGCCGGCGGGCGGACGGGTATCACCTGCTGGACAGCCTGGCGGTGTTCCCCGGCGCGGCCGACCGGCTCTCCGCTGCCCCGGACGAAGCGTTGACGCTGGCCGTCGAGGGGCCTGGCGCGGCCGGGCTGGGGGCCGGGCCGGACAACCTGGTGCTGCGGGCGGCCCGGGCGCTCGCCTCCGCCGCGGGGGTGGAGGCCGGCGCGCGGCTCGTGCTGGACAAGCGGCTGCCGGTGGCCAGCGGCATCGGCGGCGGCTCGGCGGATGCCGCCGCCGCGTTGCGGCTGCTGGCCCGGCTGTGGGACGTGCGCCTGCCTGCGGCGCGGCTGCGGGCCATTGCGCAGGATTTGGGCGCGGACGTTCCGGTTTGCCTCGACAGCCGCCCGGCCCGCATGGGGGGCGTGGGCGAACGCTTGCAGCCGGCGCCGGCGCTGCCGAACTGCGGGATGGCGCTGCTGAACCCCGGCGTGGCGGTCGCGACGCCCGACGTGTTCCGCGCCCGGCGCGGCGCGTTCTCCGCCGTGCCCGTGCTGCCGGACTCCTGGCCCGACGCCGCCGCCATGGCGGCCGGCCTGGCCGGGCTGCGCAACGACCTGGAAGCGCCGGCCTTGTCGCTGTGCCCGGCCATTGCCACCGTGCTGGACTGGCTGCGCGGGCAGGGCTGCCTGCTGGCCCGCATGAGCGGCTCGGGCGCCACCTGCTTCGGGCTGTTCGCCGACGCCGAGGCCGCCGCCGCCGCCGCGGCACGGGCGCCGGCACCCTGGTGGGCCTGGGGCGGCGCGATGGGCGGCGGCTGATGGGGCTTTACGGACAGGTCCCGCACCCCCTATTGAACAGGCGCGGCAATGATTTTGTCCGGTGGTGGGGCGTCGCCAAGCGGTAAGGCAGCGGACTTTGAATCCGCCATTCGAAGGTTCGAATCCTTCCGCCCCAATCCCTTCCCGGGAGATTGCTGCCACCCGCATCATGGCATGCTGTTCTTGGAAATCAGCACCGCTGGAACAGAAGGTGCGATCTTAAGCGGAACCAACTCTCCTGAACACGACAATGCGATTCGTGTTGGTGCCGGAAGCGTTGTTGCTCACGCCCCAACAGTTGGCGGTCTTGGTGAACTCCTGCTGGTTCACCATCACGGCCAGCCGTTCGAAAGGCAGCCCTTCGGCCGCCTGCCAGACAAGGCGTTCGAGCAGCACCTTGCCGTTGCGCACCTCTCCGACCTCGAAGGCGATGTGGCCGCCGGGTCGCACGATGCGTGCCTGCTCGGCGAGGGTGCTGCGGACCATCGAAGTCCAGGCTGTCTCGGTTCGGTGCATGCCGATTGCGACCGCGTCCCCATCGATTCCGGCGAACCAGCACCGCAGCCAGTTGTCGGAGGCATACTGGACGATGTCCAGGAACGGCGGCGAGGTGACGACAAGCGACACGCTGGCATCCCGGATGAACCCGGAGGCGTCAGCCGGTCCGGTGCCCAGGATTGCTTTCGGGTGCGGCGCCATCATCCCGTCTTTCAGGAGAGTCCGCGTTTTCTTGTCGATGATCGCCGCCACATCCCGAAGCGGAGGCACCTGTTGCCGGTTCGCGTTGATCTTGGACTGCGACTCGACGGACACAGCCTGGTTCGGCGGCAGCGTATAAACAGAGAAGAAGCCGGGTGAATGCCCGGTCAGCCGATTGAGGGCAACCATGCGGATCCAGTCGTCCACCGGATCGGGGTCCGTCATGGCCAAAGGCGCGCGGTCGCAGAGCCAGCGCCGCAAGGCGCAAATCCGGCGCAACGTTTCTGGATGGTAGAAGACGAGCAGGTCCTCGCGCTCGATATTCCCCGTCTCCCAAGGGACCGTTTTGAGGCGTTCGGCCACCTGTGCCGCGGTTGGCGGCGTGAGCCGCGGACGTGACAGGAGGACGGACAACGGGTTTATGTCGTTCCCCACCGGCCGACGCCCCATCAGGGCCGCCTGGACGGGCGTGGTGCCGCGCCCCATGAACGGGTCATGCACCGCGTCGCCGGGAGCCGTGAGGCGGTCGATGAAGAACTCTGGCAACTGCGGCTTGAAGCAGGCGCGGTAACTCACCTCGTGCAAACTGTGAGCCTGGCGCTGCCCCGCCGTCCAGAACTCATTGACCAGGTATGGTATCCCGCCTTCCACAATTTCCTGCGTCGGGGTTCCAAAACCGTTGAACGCCCGGATGCCAGGCAGGAACTTGCCTGCGGCGGGATCGCTGGCTTTCCGCACGAAAGGCGCATGTTCCGGACGCGGCAGGATCACCTCATCGACTTACCAAACATGAGGATGAAACCCTGATTCGGTCCCGTTATCAACGCCGGGAACGAAGCAGCGAGGGAAATCAGAGCATCAGCGTCCTTGCCCTCGGCAATCCCGCAGAGGCAAACAGGCGTCGAACCCCATATACGGCAGCATATCAACTCAGCCATCCATCCGAACCCTTGCATTCTTCCGCCTCAACCCTCCCTCGGGAACCCGCCGCCATGCCGCAGCCCTTCGCCGAGTTCGCCGGCCCGGTCCCGCCGCAGCCCCCGCTGCGCGCCGCGATCACCGCCGCGTACCGACGGCCGGAGCCGGACTGCCTGCCGCCGCTGATCGCCGCCGCGACGTTGCCGGGACCCGTCGTCCAGGAAGCGCAGGCGCTGGCGACCCGCTTGGTCGAGGCGCTGCGGGCCAAGGGCACGCGGGGCACGGTGGAGGGGCTGATCCGGGAATACGCCCTGTCCACCCAGGAAGGCGTGGCGCTGATGTGCCTGGCGGAGGCGTTGCTGCGCATCCCCGACATCGCGACACGGGACGCGCTGATCCGTGACAAGATCGGTGCCGGGGACTGGCAGTCGCACCTCGGGCACTCGTCCTCCTTGTTCGTGAACGCCGCGACCTGGGGCCTGGTGGTGACGGGCAAGCTGACGGCCAGCACGCCGCAGCTTGGGCTGCCGGCAGCCCTGGCCCGGCTGGTCGGGCGGGGCGGGGAGCCGCTGATCCGCCGGGGCGTGGACCTCGCGATGCGGATGATGGGCGAGCAGTTCGTGACCGGCCAAACCATCCATGAGGCCCTGGCCAACAGCCGCCGCCTCGAATCCCGCGGCTTCCGCTATTCCTACGACATGCTTGGGGAAGCCGCGACCACGGCGGAGGACGCGGCGCGCTACCTGGCGGATTACGAGCGCGCCATCCACGCCATCGGCGCCGCCGCGGCGGGCCGCGGCATCCTGGAAGGCCCCGGCATCTCCATCAAGCTGTCGGCGCTGCACCCGCGCTATTCCAGGGCGCAGCGGGCGCGGGTGATGGCGGAACTGCTGCCCCGGCTGCGGGGCCTCGCCGTGCTGGCGCGGCGCTACGACATCGGCCTCAACATCGACGCCGAGGAGTCCGAGCGGCTGGAACTCTCGCTCGACCTGCTGGAAGCCCTGTGCCACGACCCGGCGCTCTCCGGCTGGAACGGCGTCGGCTTCGTGGTGCAGGCCTACCAGAAGCGCAGCGCCTTCGTCGTCGAGTGGCTGATCGACCTCGCCCGGCGCAGCGGCCACCGCCTGATGGTCCGGCTGGTGAAGGGCGCCTACTGGGACAGCGAGATCAAGCGGGCGCAGGTGGAGGGGCTGGAGGGCTTTCCGGTGTTCACCCGCAAGGTGCACACCGACGTGTCGTACCTCGCCTGCGCCCGCGCCTTGCTGGCCGCGCCCGACCAGGTGTTCCCGCAGTTCGCCACGCACAACGCCTACACCGTCGCCGCGATCCATCGCATGGCCGGCGCCTACAGCCCGGGCCAGTACGAGTTCCAATGCCTGCACGGCATGGGGGAGCCACTGTACGAGGAAGTGGTCGGGCACAACAAGCTGGGCCGCCCCTGCCGCATCTACGCCCCCGTGGGCACGCATGAAACGCTGCTTGCCTACCTGGTGCGCCGCCTGCTGGAGAACGGCGCCAACTCGTCCTTCGTGAACCGCATCCAGGACCCGGCGGTGCCCGTCTCCGACCTGGCCGCGGACCCCGTGGCGGAGGCCGCGGCGATGCGCCCGCCCGGCGCGCCGCATCCGCGGATCGCGGCTCCGAGGGATTTGTTCGCGCCGGGCCGGGCGAACTCCGCCGGGCTGGACCTGTCGAACGAGCAGCGCCTGGCCGAGCTGACGGCGGTGTTGCGGACCGGCGCCGCGCAGGACTGGACCGCAGCACCCCCGGCGGCCGAGGGGCCGGCGCTTGAGGTCCGCAACCCGGCCGACAGCCGCGACGTGGTGGGCCATGTGACCGAGGCGACGCCTGCCGAGGTGGACCGCGCGCTGGTCCGGGCGGAGGCCGCGGCACCGGCCTGGGGCGCCACGCCGCCCGGGGAGCGCGCCGCGGTGCTGCTGGATGCGGCGGACCTGCTGGAAGCGGAGATGCCCGCCCTGCTCGGCCTGATCGTGCGGGAAGCCGGCAAGAGCCTGCCCAACGCGGTGTCCGAGGTGCGGGAGGCCGTCGATTTCCTGCGCTACTACGCGGCCGAGGTGCGGGACGGCTTCGACGCCGCGCACCGCCCGTTGGGCATGGTCGCCTGCATCAGCCCGTGGAACTTCCCGCTGGCGATCTTCACCGGCCAGGTCGCGGCGGCGCTGGCGGCGGGCAACGCCGTGCTCGCCTAGCCGGCGGAGGAAACGCC
>CAXSEX010000220.1:0-7797 GCA_964236415.1 uncultured Acetobacteraceae bacterium
GGCGTAGGCGGCCTCGAACGCCGTGATCAGCGCGGGCAGGCTGCCCTCCGCCAGCGGCTCTGCTGGCAGCCGCACCGCGATCTCGTGCATCTGCCCGGCGAGCCGCATGTCGGCGGTGCGTTCCACCTGCACGGCGCCAGTGACGCCACCGGCCGCCAGTTCCGCCCGCGCTTGCTGTTCCAGCGCCTGCAACACGTGCTCGGCTTCCTGCAGCCCCGCGCCAGGCACCATGCGCACCAGCAGGGAGCGGACACCGCCTGCCGAGAGCGCCGCCGCCAGGACCCCCAAGGCCGAGGCCGCGCCGGACGCCGGAGGCACCACCAGCTCCGCCAAGCCCAGCGCCCGTGCGACCTCCGCCGCATGGGCGGGTCCGGCACCACCGAACCCCACCATGGCGTAGCGCCGCGGGTCCTTGCCGCGCTCCACCAGGTAGACGCGGGCGGCGTCGGCCATGCTCTCCACCACCACCTTGTGGATGCCCCAAGCCGCCGCTTCCACGCTCAGCCCCAGCGGTTCGGCCACGCTGGCGATCGCCTCCCGCGCCGCCGCGACGTCCAGCACCATGGCGCCGCCCAGGAAGAAGCCGGGGTCGTAATAGCCCAGCACCAGGTTGGCATCCGTGACCGTCGGCTGCGTGCCGCCGCGCCCGTAGCAGGCCGGACCCGGCGCCGCGCCGGCGGAACGCGGACCCACGCGCAGCAGCCCGACCTCGTCGATCGCCGCGACCGAGCCGCCCCCGGCGCCGATCTCGATCATGTCGATTGTCGCCGCCTTGATCGGCAGGCCCGAGCCTTTCTTGAACCGCTGCTCCCGCCCTGCCTCCAGCAGCGGCGCCACCTGCGCCCGCCCGTCCTCGATCAGGCAGGCTTTGGCCGTGGTGCCGCCCATGTCGAAGGCCAGCAGGTCCCGGTGCCCGGCCTGCGCGCCTAGCAGCGCCGCCGCCAGGGCGCCGCCGGCGGGACCGGATTCCAGCAGCCGGATCGGGAAGTCCCGTGCCGCGCCCACCGAAACCACGCCGTCCGCGCCCTTGACGATCACGCCGCCCGCCACCGGGACCAGGCCGCCCGCCGAGTGCATCAAACGCAGGGCGCCGCGGAACCCTTCGTCGCGCAACGCCCGCTCCAGCCGCCGCAGGTAGGTGCTGGCCAGCGGCTGCACGTAGGCATTGGCGCAGGTGGTCACGAAGCGGGCGTATTCGCCGATCTCGGCAACTACCTGGTGCGATTGCGACAACGGCACGCCCGGCAGCTCCGCCGCGACGATGGCAGCGGCTTCTTGCTCATGCCGGGGTTCGCGATAAGCGTTGAGAAAGCAGATCGCTACCGCCTCCACCCCCTGCTCCCGCAGATTGCCCGCCGCACGCCGCACGCCCTCCGCGTCCAACCCGGTCACGACGCGGCCGTCGCGATCAATGCGCTCCGCCACCTCCAGCCGGCGGCGGCGGGGCACCAGCGGCTCGGGGTAGGTCAGGAACAGGTCGTAGATGTCGTAGCGCTGCTCCGTGCCAGCTTCCAGCACGTCGCTGAACCCGGCCGTGGTGATCATGCCCAGCCGGGCGCCCTTGCGCTCAATCAGCGCGTTGGTGACCAGCGTGGTGCCGTGCACGATCTCACTGATGTCGCCGAACCCTGCGCCATGGGCGGCGATGATGCTGCGCAGCCCGTCCAGCGCGCCAATTGCCGGGTCATCCGGCGTGGTCAGGAGCTTGTGCAGGCGCGGGATGGTGCTGGCGGGATCCATCAGCACGAAATCGGTGAAGGTGCCGCCGATATCGAATCCGCAGCGTAGGGGGGACGGCATGGCAGCACTCCGGCCAGGTCTGGATGTTGAGCCTCCAGTGTATTGGTGCGCCGGGCGCATAGCCATGAGGGCGGCCCCGTATGTCGCAGGGGTCGCAGACTGGAATTGCCGCTTAGGGCCGGCCGGGTCGCCAAGGCTGCCAGCTGCATCCGCATCGCCGCCGCGACGATACGCCGCGCCGTCACCACCGGCTCTCCGGTCAGCTCCGCAGTGCGGGTTGCCATCGCCCCGGTGCAGCCCACCGAGCGCATCAGGATCAGATCGGTCCCGGCCAGAGGCTTCGACCTGCTGGGCCAGCGCGTTCTGATGATGGCATGATCCACGCAAAGCACGGGAGAGCCACAGAACCAAGGTAAGGATCACTGGGACGGACGGGACAGGGGCGGTGCCGTAGCGGCAAGGAAGCCGGTTATTATGAAAGCAGTCAGCTGCGGACCTCGGCGGGAGTCGGCCGTCCTTTCCTCGCCGTGCGACAGCCGTTCCACCCGGGCATCGGCGATGAATGCCAGCAGCGCCCCGAGTGCGAATTGGTAGCCCCAGATGACCGACGCCCGGTCGCGGTCTGGAAGGGCTGCGCACATGCAAGCGATAAACGTTTGGGCAAGGGGGTCGTAGTAGCGCTCGACGATGCGGCGGTTCTCGTCGCCGGCCTCCCAGATGCTCCGCGCGACCAGGATCGAGAACGCTTCCGCGGCGGGTTCCGCCCGGTCGCGCAGCACGGGTTCCATCCAGGCCCGGATGATGCGTCCGGCGCGGGCCGCGCCGGGCTTGCCCGTGACCTGCCGCATGGCGAAGCAGCGCTCGTCGATGGTGCGGCAGCGTGATTCGAAGATGTAGCCGAGCAAATCCTCCTTGCGGCCGAAATGGTAGCGGATCAACGCAATCGGCACGGAGGCCGCTGCTGCGATGTCGCGCACCGAAACCGAGGCATAGCCCTTCGCTGCGAACAGCGTCTCGGCCGCCAGCAGGATGTCCGCGCGGCGGCTGCCCCGTTCCACCTCCTGGCCAACCTGGGCAGCCGTGCCGCTGGCCGTCGAACGCTTCAAGCTGTGCCTCATAGCTTGCCGAAACCCGAACACTCTTATACGGTCGTACAAGAAAATTGAAGCTGGCGGAATGCCAGGCGGGAGCAGGAAATGGCGCGGGAAACAAACCTGACGGCTAAGGGCCTTCGTGCTTGGCGTTTCCCTCCGGGCCGGCCGTGAGGCGGGGTGCCGGCCTCTCGCCCTCCCTCGGCAATGCCTTGCCCACGGATCCTTTGTTCCCATGGCATGCCGGGCAGGCGTCCGCGCCGCCGCGCCCGGAGCCGCTGATCAAGTTCGCCGGCGTGGGCCTGGCCATCGGCGGGCACGAGATCCTGCGCGGCCTGGACATGGCGATCGCCGCGGGCGAGTTCACCTGCGTGGTCGGCCCGTCCGGCTGCGGCAAGACCACGACGCTGCGGCTGATTGCCGGGCTGATGCGGCCCAGCACGGGACAGGTGACCTATGCAGGCCGACCGGTCACCGGCCCGCGGCAGGATGTCGCGATCGTTTTCCAGGATTATGGGCGGGCCTTGCTGCCCTGGCGCACCGTCGCCGGAAACGTCTCGCTCGCCCTGGAGTCGCTCGGCACGCCGAAGCGCGAGCGCCCGGACCGCATCGAGGCGCTGCTGGCCAAGGTCGGGCTGCGGGGCCAAGGCGGGCGCTACCCGAGCCAGATGTCGGGCGGCATGCAGCAGCGCCTACAGATCGCCCGCTGCCTGGCGCAGGAGCCGGCGGTCCTGCTGATGGACGAGCCGTTCGGCGCGCTGGACGCCATGACCCGGCAGGCGTTGCAGGACGAGGTCCTTTCCATCGTCGCCGGCACCGGCGCCACCGTGTTCTTCGTCACCCACGACCTGGAAGAGGCCGCCTACCTCGGCGACCAGGTCATCGGCCTGCTCCCGCATCCGGGCCGGGTCGGGCGGGTGTTCGACGTGAGCCTGCCGCGCCCGCGCGACCAGCTCAGCTCGCGCGAAACGCCGGAGTTCCTGCGCGTCCGGCGCGAGCTGTTCGACTTCATCAAGCAAGCCGAGGCATGAGCGCCCGGCGGTGGCAGGGCGCCCTGGTCCCCCTGGGGCTGCTCGGGCTGGCTGAGGCCGCAATCGATCTGACGGGCTTCCAAAGCGACAGCATCGTCGCCCCCAGCGCCGCGTTGGCGGCCGGGGCGAGGGCGCTCGGCGACGGCACGCTGCTGCAAGCGACAGGGCAGACGCTGGGCACGGCGTCCGCCGGGCTGGCGATCGGCGGCGGGACCGGCCTTCTCGCCGGGCTGCTGCTGGGCAGCGTGCCCGTGCTCGACCGACTGCTGGACGTCACAATCGAGGCGCTGCGCCCGATCCCGGCCGTGGCGTTGATCCCGATCGCGCTGCTGGCGTTCGGGTTTGGCTACCGCATGGAGATCACGGTGGCGTCGTTCGCGTGCGTCTGGCCCATGCTGATCCTGACCCGGTCCGCCATCGCGGGCGTCGAACCGGGGTTGCTGGAGGTCGCGCGCGCGCTCCGCTTCGGCTGGCTCCGCCGGATCACGAAGTTCGTGCTGCCGGCCGCGCTGCCACGGATCTTCGTCGCCTTCCGGCTGACAGCGGGCGTAGCGCTGATCGTCGCCGTCACTTGCGAGATATCCGCCAACCCGCTGGGACTTGGCTACGGCATGATGTCGGCGGAGCAATCGCTGCGGCCGGCGCTCATGCTGGCGTTCCTGGCATGGATCGGCGTGGTCGGGTGGGGCCTCAACCAGGCGCTGGTCGGCTTGCAGGCTCGCCTGTTCGGCTGCGGCGCGACCGTGGCGCCGGCGCCATGAAGGGGAAGCGGTGGCTGTGGCGCGCGGCCAGCGTGCTGGTCGGCGCATTCTTCGTCCACCTTTGGCAGAACGCGGTGGACGCGCACCTCGTATCCCCGGTGTTCCTGCCGGGGCCGGACCGGGCCTGGGCCGCGCTCCAGCGCGGCTTTGCGACCGGGGCGCTGCAAACGAAGCTGCTCGGGACCGTCGGGCACATGATCTATGGCTGGCTGCTTGCCTCCCTGGCCGGGGTGGCGCTGGGCGCGCTCATCAGCCTGTCTCCCCCGGTCAAGCGGGCGCTGGAACCGACGCTTGAGTTCCTGCGGCCGCTCCCGGCCTCGGCGGTCATCCCGTTCGCCATCGCGCTGTTCGGGCTGTCGGACGGCATGGTGGTGGGCGTGATCGCGTTCGGCGCGCTGTGGCCCATGCTGCTGGCGACGGTGCACGGCTTCGGGGCGGTTGACCCCCGGCTGTACGAGGTTTCCCGCGCGCTCGGCATGTCCAAGTTGGCCGTGGTCGCCAAGATCGCGCTGCCAAGCTCGATGGCCGACATCCTGGCGGGCATGCGCCTCGGGCTGACGGTCGCGCTGATCCTGGCGGTGGTGGGCGAGATGCTGACCGGACGTGACGGCCTCGGCAACTGGATCCTGCTCGCGGCGCGGTCGTTCCGTTCGCCCGACCTGTTCGCGGGCGTGATCCTGCTGGGATTGCTGGGCTACGTCAGCGCGCAGGCCCTGTCGGCCTTGGAGAGCCGGGCGTTGCGGTGGCGGGTCGCGGCGCGTTAAGGCCGTTCCGATCAGGAGGAAAGCGCGATGGTGAGGCGGTTGTGCAACAGGTTGGCCGGCGTTGCGGCCGCATTGGCGCTGCTGGCGCCCGCGGCCGGGTGGGCGCAAACCAAGGTCGCGCTGCTCGACTCCAACATCATCAACTACCTGCCCGCCTACGTCGCGATGGACCAGGGCATCTTCGAGCGCCATGGGCTGACGGTGGAGCGGACGGTCATACAGAATGCGTCCTACACCACGGCCGCGCTGTTCTCCGGGTCCGGCCAGGTCGGCACGCTTTCGCCCATCCCGCTGGTCCAGGCGAGCGCCGGCGGCCTCGGCCTGGTTGCGGTCGCGGTCAGCGACATCGTGCCCTCGCCGATCCACTCGGGCGTCGTGGTCCGGGAGGACAGCCCGGTCAAGGCGGCGCGCGACCTGGCCGGCAAGAAGGTGGCCGTGGCCGGGATCAACGGCGCGCTGCACGTGCTGGCCCGCCGGTGGCTGGCCGACAACGGGGTCGATGACAGCAAGGTGACGTTCGTCGAGCTGTCGTTCCCGACCATGGCGGACGCCCTGCGCAGCGGCCAGGTGGACGCGGTCACGAGCATCGACCCTTTCCTGACGCGGATCGTGGACGCGCATGCCGGGCACGTGATCTTCGACCTGCTGAACTCCACGCCGCCGGGCACGGCCAGCGCCTTCTACACCTGCACGACCGATTGGGCGAAGGCGCACCCGGATGCGGTCAAGGCGTTCCGGGCGTCGCTGGAGGAGGCGGGCCGGTTCATCGCCGAGCACCCGGACCAGGCGCGGGACATCCTGGCCAGGTTCACCAAGCTGCCGGCGCAGGCGGTCCAGCAGACCTCGTTCCCGAACTACAAGTTCCCGGTGACGACGGCGCAGCTCGGCTTTTGGGCCGGGATCGCCAAGCAGCAGGGCCTGATCGACTCCGAGCCGGACATCGCGGCGATGGTCACCGACTAGCGGCGCCCGCTCAACCCCAACTAAGGACGGAAACCCGGATGTTCGAGTATTTCCCGGACAACTACGTTTGGAACCTCGCCCTCAACATCGCTCTCAACTCCGGGGCCAGGATGGGGGAGATCGACGATGTGAGCCGCCCGCTGCGCGAGGTGGCGTCTCAGGGGGCCGATGCCGGCACCGGGGCCTTCCTCACGGCCTGGTCGGGTCTCGCCGAGCGCTTGATCGGGCTGGCGAAGGAGGACGAGGCCCGGGGCCGCCTGCTCAGCGCCGGCGAGAAGTACGGCCGGGCCTCGACCTACCTCCTCACGGCGGAACGGCTGCAACGCCACGGCGCCGACGGCCGCGAGGCGGCGTATCAAACCATGCTGGACTGCTTCGCCCGTTCCATGCGGCTGGGCGGCGAACCTTCCGAGCGGGTCGAGGTGCCTTACGAGGGCAAGTCGCTCGCCTGCTGGTTTTATCCGAGCCAGACCGCCGCCCAAGGACCGGCGCCGTGCATGATCTTCGTCAACGGGCTGGATAGCACGAAGGAGATGATCTACCGCTCCGGCTTCGCCCAGGCCCTCGCGCGCCGCGGCACATCGACCCTGATCGTCGATCAGCCCGGCGTGGGGGAGGCGCTGCGCCTGCACGGCCTGCCGGCGGTCCCGCAGGCCGAACGCTGGGCCAGCGTGCTCGTGGACCACCTGCAAGGCCGCGCCGACGTGCGGCCCGACCGGATCGGCATCATGGGCTGGTCGCTCGGCGGATACTATGCGCCCCGTGCTGCCGCGTTCGAGCCGCGGCTGCAGTGCTGCGTCGCATGGGGCGCCAACTACAATTGGGGCGAGCTGCAAAAGCGGCGGCTGGCGCGCGAGGGCAGCAACCCGGTGCCGCACTATTGGGAACACGTGCAGTGGGTGTGGGGCGCGAAGTCGATGGACGAGTTCATGGCCCTGGCGCCGTCCATCAACCTTGAGGGCGTCCTGCAACGGATTCGCGTGCCGGTCCTGGTGACGCACGGGAGCAACGACCGCCAGATCCCAGTCGAGTACGCGCACCGGACCTTCGACGAACTCGTCAACAGCCCAAAGCGTGAGCTGAAAATATACACGGCGCAGGAAGGCGGCATCGAGCACGTCAGCATCGATGCGCAGGACAACGCGCGGGACTGCATCGCCGATTGGGTGTCAGAGGCCCTCGCCGCGGACGCAGCGGCCGTGTAGCTTGACTGTCCCCAGGGAACGCCCTTCGCGGCGGCTTTGTGTGCAGCCCCTGACTATCTGTCAGTTCAGGCCCAACACCGTTCATTCAGGTTTTTAGGCACCCTACATCACTGGCCGGGTTTCCTGGGATCGACAGCGATGGCGGGTGTCCCTGCCGGCTTGCCAGCCGGCGTTCGTGTGGCGGCCGCATCAGCCTCGGCGTGATCGCCCGGGCGTTCCCGCCGGACCCAGCGAAACCGCTC
>CAXSEX010000221.1:0-7796 GCA_964236415.1 uncultured Acetobacteraceae bacterium
GCAGCACGAGCATGCCGCTCTCGATCACCCAGATCACGGCGGACAGGAACAACAGGAGCAGGAAGTTGCCCCGCAGGCGCTCCCTCGCGCTGCCGACTGCGAGCCGCGACGCATCGACGAGGCGGAGCGCCCGGCGGGCACGCGGGGCGGAATGGTTTTGCAGGATGTAGGCTTGCAGCGCATGCAGGCAGCCCGGTGCCACCAGCACGACGAACAGGCCGAGCACCGTCGCCAGGCCGAGCAGGCCCGCGATGGGCATCGCATTGGGCGCGATCCGCCCGGCAAATCCAGCCACCACAGCCAGCGCCAGCAGGAGCACAAGCGCGTCCAGCATCCGGTCCAGCAGCACGATCAGCAGCGAGCCGCCCGGGTTGCGGGACAGCCACGCCAACTGCTGCCACCGGTAAAGCTCGCCGAGCTTGAAGGGGACAATGAAGGACACGGGCGCCGTGTGGAAGTGCAGGAGCACCACGGTTCGGACATGCATGTTGAGCGCCGGCGCCGCCAGCAAGGCCAGCCGCCCAGCGCGAAGGACGTGCGCGGCGCCGTAAAGGACCGCCGCCGCGAGCACTGCCGCCCAGGCGCCGCGCAGCATGCCGAGCGCGCCGAGGATGAGATGGGACGGCGTGAACAGGGCGACGGCCGCCAACGGAAACGCAATCAGCAGCACGCGCGTGCCCGGCCTGACCGCCCCGTGCTGCCTGGCAGCCGGCGACGCCCGCGAGAACACGCGGTGATACTGTTCAGGCCTGAATTTCATGGGGCGTCAATGATGCAACCTAGCCATTCGTGAACCTTGTTTAATACAACACTCGCAGAAGAACACGTTTCAACGCGGATCGTCGGCTCAGGCAGGATAAGCCGATCCACGCTCCCTGGTTGCATGCTGGCCCCTAGATATGTCTATTTTTTGCGATTTTGCAAGTTTCAGCATACAGCCGCGGACGTCGGGAACGGCACGCTTCACAGACGAGTGGGCAACCTTGCGCTCACCGCAACAGGAGTGAACGGTTTGTGATGGCCGCGGCGGCGGCTTGCCGGTCCTCCGGCGTTTGCGGCGTGTCCAGCGCCGCCGACACGCGGCCCAGCGGCAGCACCGCGACGGAAATGCCGGCAAGCACCGACGCCATGCGGGGCACCAGCGGCGGCGGCCCGCCCCCGGCCGCCGAGAACACGGCCCCCGGCGCGTCGGGCGAGGCGGCCGGCCGGTCCAGCAGCCCCGAGTTGACCACCAGCACCTGCCCGGCGCCGGGCCGCGCCGCCTGCACGCAGGGCAGGCCCACGTCCTGCCAGGTCATTCCCTCGCTTTGGTGCAGGAAAGGGAGGTGGGTCCGGATGAGCAGCACGGCGGCTGAACCGCGGACCCAGTTCTCCGCGATGCCCCGGCAGGCTTCCGGCACCCCGCCCGGCGCGGGGGCGAACCCATGCTCCAGCAGCAGCAAGGCCGTCAGCCGGTCCCCGGTCCAGTAGCCGGTGACGACCACCGGATCAGGCGAGGCCGCCGCGCGCCCGATGCCCTCGGCCACCGCCGCTTGCCCGTCCCGCAGCCGGTTCTGCCACCACAGCGTCGGCACCGGGTTCCAGCCCCGGCCCAGCACAAGCCGGGGGCCTTCGTCGTCGGCGGCCAGCGATGGCTTCAGCCCCGGCGGCGGGGGCAGGAGCCAGGCCGCAAGCCCCGCAGCCAGCCCGGCCAGCGCGACCACCCGTTCCCGGCGGGACAGCGACGCCACCGAGCGCAGCCCCTCCGCCATCGCCAGCAGGACAAAGGGCGATAAGGGCAGCAAATAGCGCCCCTCGACCAACTGCGACCGGTAGGCCGCGACGTAGATCAGCGGGACGGCTGCGGCGAGGCCCAGGTCCCGCCACCGACGCCGCCGGGCAAACGAGGCGATCCCCAGCAGCCAAGCCACCCCTCCCAACGCGGTGACGGCGTGGAGCAAGGTGAGCGCGTCGTTGTGCAGGGGCCTGTGCGACCTGTCCCACAGCAGCGTCGCCCGGTTCACCGCCGCAAAGGTGTCAAAGAACGACAGGCCGAACAGCCGGTACACGATCACCGGGACGGCCAGGGCCAGCGCGCCCGCAAGGCAGGCGCGGAGCGCCCGGGCGCCCCACCCCCTCACCTCGGTCAGCAACAGGATGGCGAAGGCCGGGGCGATCAGCGCCGCGTCCAGCCGCACCAGCACGGCGGCCCCGAGCAGCAGCCCCGCCGCCGCCGTCCTCGGCAGGGTCGGGCGGGGCCAGAACAGCAGCAAGGCCAGGCAAGCCAACGCGGCCGAGGGCATGTTGTCGTTCGGAAGATAGGCGGACTCGAAAACCGGCGGGAACAGGACGCAGCACAGCAGGGCGCGGGCGGCGCCGACCCGGTACACCCGCCGCAGCAGCGCAAGCAGCACCCCCACCAGCACCAGGAGCGACCCGATGCCGAGAAGGCGGAAGGCGGCCAAGCCGGACAGGTCGCCGAGGCGCTGCAAGCCCAGCACGGCAAGGGTCGTCCCGAGCCGGGTCAGGAGGAAGAACCGCCCGTTGAACGGGTAAAGCATGTCGCCGAGGCGCAGGTCGCCTTGTGCGAGGGCGTAGGCATTGAGGACCACCTGCGGCTGAAACCCCTCCGAGTAGGGGATGAACAGCGCCGGCACGGCGAGCCAGGCTGCCACGGCGGCGACCAGGGCGGTTGCGATGGCCGCCCCCGTGCGCGTCGAGCACCAGGCGATGGCCTGAGAGATGCGGTCCGCCATCTGGCGTCTCCAAACGTTTGCGTGTGCAGGGTGCGCCCGCGGCTCAGGCGGGGACGCGGCGGCGAAGGCCGGCGGAAACGCGGTCCCGCAGCGCGCCCCAAACCGCCGGCGCCTGCCACCGCACCAGCGCGGCATACAAGGGCATTCCGACAACGCCGGTGACGACCGCGCGGAGCAGGGGGGCGTCGGCGAGAAGCGGCAATGTCGCCACGGCCAGTCCCACGCCGACCGCGGCGGCGGCATAGGCCGCCGGCCGCAGGTGCATGAGTGCCACCTGCCAGGCCGTCAGCCCGATCCGCCTGAACACGCAGAATGCGTAGATCGGCTGGATCACCGCGTAGAAGGCGCAAACGGCCCAGGCCACGCCGATGGCCCCGTGCAGGACGGCGCCCGCGGCCACGAGCGCGAAAAAGGCCGGCACCTGCATGACCACGTAGCGCAACCCCGCCCTGAACTCGCCCCGCGCGCTGAGCAGCGTGCCCGCGACCCAGGAGATCGCGTCAAAGGCAAGCCCGACGCTGAGAAGCTGGATGACGGGGATGGATGCGGCCCATCGCTGGTCGAAGAACCGGCTGATCAACGGCCCCGCCACCGCCGACTGCAGCAGGGCCACCGGCATCACGCAGAACGACAGCAGCGTGGCGGCGTTGAGCACGGCGCGGCCTTGCCGCCCCGGGTCGGACTTCATCTGCACCAGGGCGGGATACAGGACGCCCGTGAAGTTGCCGGCCAAGGTCCACAAGGGCTGCGCCGCCAGCCGGAACCCGAAGTAGTACACGCCGACGGACGCTTGGCTCCCAACCAGGCCAAGCACGATGTAGTCGCCCTGGTTGATGAGGGAGATCAGCACCCGGTTGGCGAAGTTGACCGTGGTGTTCCCGATCACGTACTTCCACCGCGCCCGCTGGGGGCGGAGGTCCGGCTTGGTGGCAGCCAGCCGCCAGAGCGCGGCCACGCGCAGCACGGCGATGACCGGCCCGGGCAGCACGAAGCTGTAGGCGCCGAAGCCGTACCAGGCGAAGGCCACCGTCATCAGCACCTGCCCGACCGTTTCAAGCGTGCCGTAGATCGCAAGCGCCCCGAACTGCATGCGCGCCCGCAGGACCATCGCCGGCACGTTCCCCAAGGCTCCGATCGGCATCGCCAGCGCGAGGATGGCCAGCAGGCCGACCAGCTCATGTGCTTTGTAGATCGCGGCCGCCAAAGGCGAGACGGCAACGACCAGGAGGCCCGCCGCCAACCCGAGGCTCAGGCTGATCCAGAAGGCCGGCCCAAGCCAAAGGCGGAGGGCACGCTCGCGTTGCAGGACGACATCGTCGAGGCCGACGTTGGTCAGCGCCGCGGCGATGTTCGTGACGGTGTAGGTCAGGCCGATGACGCCGAAGTCCGCCGGCTGCAGCAGCGCCGCCAGGACCAGCTGGCTGAACAGGCTGCTGACGCGGGCGACCAGGTTCTGGGCCAGCATCCAGATCAGCCCGTGCAGCGCGCGGCGCCCAAGGGCCACGATCCCCGGCGCAGGCTCGCCTGGTTGGATGCGGCCCTTCAATCCCTTGGTGCTGATGCCTTGTCTCCCATGACCCGTGTTGCGACGCCGCCCGCGGTGGGAAAGTGGGGGCGGGGGCGCCTGCGGCGAGCCATGCAGCAAGGTAGCATGGAAACGCAAGCGGGCGGCAGGGCGCCGCACGCGGGCAGGGCCTGCCTTGGCTTGGGGAAGGCAGGCATCCAGGTCCCGCCCAAATGCGCGAACTGGGGCTACGGCGCCGGGATCACGCTGACGTGCGCGGCGACGATGCGCCAGCCCGGCGGCATCCGCGCCCAGCTTTGCTGCTGCCGGCCGAGCTTGCCCGGCACATCCCGCGTGAACAGGGTGCTCGCGGTGGCGAAGTCGCGGCCGAAGCTGGTGATGACCGTGCGTTCCAGCACGCGCGCCAGTCCCTGCGCCGGGCGGGCGCCGCGGAAGGCGCGGATCGCCTCGATGCCGTGCAGCACCTCTCCCACGCCGTAGCGCACGGTGCGCGGGTCGGCCCAGAACAACTCGTCGAGTACTGGAAGGTCGTTGGTCACCAGGGCGCGCTCATAGCGGGCGAAGGCGGCCTCCACCTCCGCCAGCACGTCCGGCAGGTTCACGTCCACGCTGGGTCCTCCCCGGCGGCGCGGGCCACGCCCGCCCGTTCAAGGTGAGCCGCCACACGCAGGCACACGTCCTCCCGCCATGGCGCCGCCACGACCTGCACCCCGAGCGGCAGGCCGGGACCCAGGATCGGCACGGCCGCTACCGGCAGGCCGAGGCAGGAAAACGGCTGGGCCAGCAGTCCGACCGTGGCGCGCAGCGGCAGGTCCTCCTCGCCGAGGCGCAGCGTTTTCGCCCCGAGCGGCGGCGCCGGGCAGGGCGTGCTGGGGGCGAGCAGCGCGTCGAAGCGGCCGAACAACGGCAGCATCGCGTTTCGCGCCGCCCGGCGATGGCGCTGCGCCGCGGCGTACAGGCTGCCCGGCACCAGCGCGCCCGCGATCAGCCGGTCCCGCACGTCCGGGTCGAACTCCGCCGCCCGCGTCCGCAGCCGCCCAAGGTGCAGCGCCGCGCCCTCCACGGCGGTGACGACGTAGGCCGCCTGGCGCGCGAGCGCCGCGCCGGGCCATTCGGCAGCACTCGCGCCCGGCAGCGCCGCCGCCGCCCGCTCCAGCGCCGCCCACGCGTCCGGCCCGGCGTTGTCGTGGAAATAGCCGCCGAGCACGCCGACCCGCAGCCCCCCAATGCTTCCACTATCAATCCCGTCTCCCAGCCGCGCCGGCTCGACGCCCCGCCCGGCGCAGGCGGGGTCGTCCGGGTCGGGACCCTGCATCGCCTCGTAGGCCAGCGCCACGTCCGCCGCCGTGCGCGCGAGCGGGCCTATCGTGTCGAGCGAGGCCGCGAACGGGAACGTCCCCGCCCGCGACAGCCGCCCGTAGGTCGGGCGCAGCCCGAACAGGCCGCAGAACGCGGCCGGCACCCGCACGCTGCCGTTGGTGTCGGAGCCGAGCGCCAGCGGCACCAGCCCGCCCGCGACCGCCGCCCCGGAGCCGCCGCTGCTGCCGCCCGCCATGCGCTCGGTGTCGTGCGGGTTGCGGCTCGGGCCGTAATGGATGTTCTCGCCGGTGAAGTCGTAGGCGTACTCGCCCATGTCGAGCGCGCCGACCAGCACGGCGCCGGCCGCTTCCAGGCGCCGCACCGCCGTCGCATCAGCGTTGGCGGGCGGCAGGGCCTGGTTGATGCGCGACCCCGCCAGCGTGGTCAGCCCGGCCACGTCGAACAGGTTCTTGACCGCGAACGGCACGCCCGCGAGCGGCAAATGCCGCCCGTCCCGGTCCACCCACGCCGCCCGCGCCCGCGCCCGGTCCGCGAGCACGGCGGTGAAGGCGCCCAAGGCCGCGTCCCGTTCGGCGATGCGGGCCAGGGCGCGCCCCACGACCGCGGCGGCGTCGGCCCGCCCGTCCCGCACCGCTCCCGCGATGGCCGTGGCGCTCACGGCGCCCCCGGCGGGCGGTCGAGCGGCAAGGGGTCGAGCGTGTCGGGAAGGCCCTCCGCCACCTCCGCGCCGAGGCGGAGCAGCAGGCGCAGGTGGAACAGCACCGCCTCCTCCCACTCCGGCGCGACCGCGATCCCAAGCGCCTGGGCCGGGGCGAGCAGCGGGTCGGTTGTCATGCCTTCGGTCATCGGTGGACTATGCCCCGGAGACCGGCGGCCCGTCCAGCAGGCCCGCCATGCCCGATCCCGCAAGGAGGAGCCGCCATGCAAGCCGCCGTGCACCGCCTGCCCGCCACAGCACCCGACGACGTGTCCGCCCTGCTCGCCGCCATCGAGGCCGGCGCCATCGACCCGGCCCGCATCGTCGCCGTGCTCGGCAAGACGGAAGGCAACGGCTGCGTCAACGATTTCACGCGGGGCTTCGCGACGCGGGCACTGAAGGACGCGATCGCCCATGCCTCGGGGCGGTCGCACGCGGAGGTGTCCGCCGCCGTCGCTTTTGTCATGTCGGGCGGCACGGAGGGGGGCCTCGCGCCGCACTGGCTGGTGTTCGAGGCCCGGCCCGCGCCGCCGGGCGGGACGGCGGCCGGCAAGAGGCTGGCGGTCGGCGTCGCGATGACGCGCCCCTTTCTGCCCGAGGAGATCGGGCGGCTGGCACAGGCCGAGGAAACCGCCGACGCCGTGCGCCGGGCCATGCGCGACGCCTCCATCGACACGCCCGCGGACGTGCACTACGTGCAGGTCAAGTGCCCGCTGCTGACCCGCGCGCGCATCGCCGAGGCGGAAGCGCGCGGCCGGGCCGCTGCGACCGGGGACACCTACGAGTCCATGGGCCTGTCCCGGGGCGCCTCCGCGCTCGGCGTCGCGCTGGCGCTGGGGGAGGTGTCCCCGGCCGCGCTTTCGTCCGATGGGGTGGTCTGCCGCGATTTCTCGCTCTGGTCCGCCCGCGCCAGCACGTCGGCCGGCATCGAGCTGATGGAGAACCAGGTCATGGTGCTGGGGAACAGCGCCGCATGGCAGGGCGGTCTCGCCATCGGGCACGCGGTCATGGCCGACGCGCTCGACGTGGGTGCGGCGGCGGCGGCCTTGGCGTCGGTGGGCATCGCCGTCGCCGGGCAGCTCGGCGGCGCGGACCGCGCCCGCGTCCTCGCGGTGCTGGCGAAGGCCGAGCCATCCCGGAGCGGCCTGATCCGGGGCCGCCGCCACACCATGCTGGACGACAGCGACATCAACGCGACCCGGCACGCCCGCGCGCTGGTCGGCGGCGTGCTGGCGGGCGTGTTCGGCGACACCGAGCTGTTCGTCTCGGGCGGCGCCGAGCACCAGGGACCCGACGGCGGCGGCCCGGTGGGGGTGATCGCGCGGCAAGGCCGTATCTAAGCATCATTCTGCGGAGCGTGCTCACGCGCGGCAGGCAAAATGATGCGTCCTCGACGGCTCCTAAGCAGGCATTCTCGCGGAAACCCGTAGGGTTTGCCGCTGGGGCGCAAGCTGCGAATGCCTGCTTACTGGTGCATCTGCTACATGGGTGTGACATTCGGTGCGGCTGCGGTGCCGAG
>CAXSEX010000222.1:0-7748 GCA_964236415.1 uncultured Acetobacteraceae bacterium
CATCGCCCGGTCGTCGTCGAACAGGAACGCCGCCAGCGCCTTGGTCAACTCGGTCTTGCCCACGCCGGTCGGGCCGAGGAACAGGAAGCTGCCAATCGGCCGGTTCGGGTCCTGCAAGCCCGCTCGCGCCCGGCGCACCGCGTTCGCCACGTGCTGCAGCGCGTCCTCCTGCCCCACGACCCGGCGACGCAGTTCGTCCTCCATGCGCAGCAGCTTGGCACGCTCGCCTTCCAGCATCCGGTCCACCGGAACGCCCGTCCAACGGGACACCACGGCGGCAACCTGTTCTGCCGTCACGGCCTCGTTCACCAGGCCGCCCGCCGGGCTTGCGCTGTCATGAGCGCCGGCGATCCGGCGTTCCAGGTCGGGCACCGTCCCGTAGATCAACTCGCTCGCCCGCGTCAGGTCGCCGCGGCGCCGGGCCGCCTCGATCTCGCCGCGCGCATGGTCCAACTGCTCTTTAAGCTTCTGCGCATCAGCCACCCGGCTTTTCTCGCTGGCCCACGTAGCCGTCATCGCGTCCGACTTCTCGCCGAGGTCGGCAATGTCCTTCTCCAGCCGCTCCAGCCGCTCGCGCGAGTTGGTGTCGGCCTCCTTGCGCAGCGCCTCGCGCTCGATCCGCAGCTGCATCAGCCGCCGGTCAAGCTCATCCAACGCCTCGGGCTTGCTGTCCACGGCCATGCGCAGGCGGGACGCGGCCTCGTCCATCAAGTCAATCGCCTTGTCCGGCAGGAAGCGGTCGCTGATGTAGCGGTTGCTGAGCGTCGCCGCCGCCACCAGCGCGCCATCGGTGATGCGCACACCGTGGTGCAGCTCGTACTTGTCCTTGATGCCGCGCAGGATGCTGATGGTGTCCTCCACGGTCGGCTCGCCCACGAACACCGATTGGAAACGCCGGGCCAACGCCGCGTCCTTCTCGATGTACTTGCGGTATTCGTCGAGCGTCGTGGCACCCACGCAGTGCAGCGCGCCGCGCGCCAGCTCAGGCTTCAGCAGGTTGCTCGCGTCCATCGCGCCATCCGCCTTGCCGGCGCCAACTAGGGTGTGCATCTCGTCGATGAACAGCACGACCTCGCCTTCGGCGGACTCGATTTCCTTGAGCACCGCTTTCAGCCGCTCCTCGAACTCGCCACGGAACTTGGCGCCGGCGACCAGCGCGCCCAGGTCCAGCGCCATCACCCGCTTGTTGCGCAGGGATTCCGGCACGTCGCCGTTGACGATGCGCAGCGCCAAGCCCTCGACGATGGCGGTCTTGCCGACGCCAGGCTCGCCGATCAGCACCGGGTTGTTCTTGGTGCGCCGGGCGAGGATCTGGATGGTGCGGCGGATTTCCTCATCGCGGCCGATCACCGGGTCAAGCTTGCCGTCGCGCGCCAACGCCGTCACGTCGCGCGCATACTTCTTCAGCGCATCGAACCCGGCCTCGGCATTGGCGCTGTCCACCTTGCGCCCTTTGCGGATGTCGGCCACCGCCCGTTCCAAGGCTTGCGGCGTCGCCCCGCCAGCGCGCAGCGCCCGGGCCGCCGGCGTGTCGCTTGCGGCAAGCGCCAGCAGCAGCCGGTCCTGCGCGACGTACTCATCCCCCGCCTTGCCCGCGGCCTGCTGCGCGCCGTCCAGCACGCGGACCAGGTCAGGCGTGGCCTGCGGCTGGCCGGCGCCGGAGCCTTGCACCTTGGGGAGGCGCGACACCTCGGCATCCACCGCCCGCTTGACGGCCGCAGCATCGCCCCCGGCAGCCTGGATCAGCCCGGCGGCAGCGCCTTGCTCGTCATCCAGCAGCGCCTTCAGCAGGTGCTCCACGGTCAGCCGTTGGTTGAACTCGCGAATTGCAATGGTCTGCGCCGCTTGCAGAAAGCCGCGGGACCGTTCGGTCAGTTTTTCAATGTCCATTCCACGTTCCTATAAATCAGGCAACGCGCCCATGACGGCCCCTCAAAAGGCAGCCGCTGCAAGTGCTTGCACCGATGAAATAGGCAGCCGAACCCCTCGTCTCAAGCGTCGCCGTTGCCATCCCTGGCCGAGGCAGACCGCCCTAGTCGCTCAAGCGGCCACGTTCGGAGGCGCGCGCCGCATCGCCGCGCCGAGCCGGCGCCGGAGACCGCCGATCCACCCGACCCCCACAAGCCGGCGATCCAGAAAGGCAAGCGTGGCCGCATCGTCGTCGCTGCTGTCGCCCAGCCAGTACAGCAGAGTCGAGCCATACACCCCGGCCAGGATGGCGCGCTTGGTGTACCAACTGAAATCGACCGAGCCGTCCCCCGCCGCATACCAGATGGCGTCCACCGTCCGCGCCGTGCAGCGCAGCGCGACGCCGGCATTGCCCGGCAAAGCCAGGACCGCCAACGCGCGGCGCACCGCATCCTTGTACGGCCGGTTCTGCTGGAAGCGCAGCGCGATGACCGCCCGGACCCGCTTGGAAAGGCTCAAACCCGACAGGCCGGCGGCGATGGCGCCCTGCTCCATCCAGCGGTCGCCCAAATCGCAGTACGCCTCGATCATGTCGGTCACGCCGCCGGGAAACAGCAGGTCCGCGTCCGGCCCGGCGGCGGCGCGCAGCGCGGCCAGCGTCCAGCCGTCAAACGGCACGTTCGGCAGCAGGGCATCGATGGCGGCATCGCGCTCGGCGCTGCGTTCAGGCGGTTGGAACATGGATCTCAGGTCCTCGGCTGGGGCGCGCTGGCGCGGGCCAGTTCCTCGTTGAAGCCAAACAAGCGGAAATCGGTCATCCGCATCGGATACAGGACGCCGTCCAGGTGGTCGTTCTCGTGCTGGACAACCCCGGCATGGAAGCCGCTGGCGTCGGCGCCGACCGGCTGCCCGTCCAAGTCCACTCCGCGGTAGCGCACCCGGGTGTGGCGCGGCACGGCGGCGCGCAGGCCCGGGATCGACAGGCAGCCCTCCCAGCGCAGCACCATCTCCTCGCCCAGTGTCTCGACCTCCGGGTTGATCACCACGGTGTTGCCCATCTCGCCGTCGCCCTCCGCCTCCACCGTGCGGCCGGGCGGCACCCGGAACACGAACAGCCGCAAGGGGACATGCACCTGGGGCGCAGCAAGCCCAGCGCCTTGCGCATCCTCCATGGTCTCGATCATGTCGGCGACCAGGCGGCGGATTTCGGGCGCGCTGGGGTCGGCGACGGGGGCGGCCGGGGTCAGCAGGACCGGGTGGCCCATACGGGCAATTTTCAGGATGGCCATGGCGTCCTCAGCAGTTCAGCAGCGTCGCTGCAAATGGGGTGGCAAAAGGCTTTGGCGAGCCGGCGAGACGGTGCTATGACCGCGGCTTCCGTGGTCCGGACGTGCCGGACTCATACCATGCCAAAGCCCCGGCGGCGTGTCCCGGGCAAAAAGGAGAAAGCGGCCAAGTGCAGGTTCTCGTTCGTGACAACAATGTCGATCAGGCGCTCAAGGCGCTGAAAAAGAAGATGCAGCGCGAAGGCGTGTTCCGCGAGATGAAGCTGCGGCGCCATTACGAGAAGCCGTCGGAGCGCCGGGCGCGCGAGGCCGCCGAGGCGGTGCGCCGTGCCCGCAAGATGGAGCGCAAGCGGCTGGAGCGCGAAGGCTTCTAGCCTTCCCTTCGCTGACATCGCTTTCTCGCGCCGCGGCCCGGGCCATAGCCCGTAGGCCGCAGCTTGCGTTGCGGATGGGCATGGCATCCTGACCTTGCAGGCTTTGCTTGGCCATGCCCGCGGCGTACGCGCCCACACTGGCTTTCAAACCCCTCCCTTCGCCAACATCGTTCACGGCTTTGCCCTGGCATGCCCCAGGCCGGCGTTGATGGCTGGGCGCGCCCGTCAGGCAGAACGGTTTCAAGGCCGTCAAACGCCGCCCGCCCTGGCCGGCGATGCAGCGCGGTGCGTCGGGCATCGGCTCCCTACACGCCATCATCACCTGCAACCCCGACTACTCGTGAGGCGAGGCGCCGCTTAAGCGTTCACGTTTGCGTTGCAACGCAGCATAAATGCCGTAACCTCAGTACGTCGCCAAACAAATGCCGTTTTTAGCGGCTACCCAGGATTTGGTGAATGTGAGGAGAAGCCTGACAATGCGTATCGCGCAAATCGCGCCCCTGCACGAGGCGGTCCCCCCCAAGCTATATGGCGGGACAGAGCGTGTCGTCTCGTTTCTGACCGAGGAGTTGGTCGCGCAGGGTCATGACGTGACGCTGTTTGCGAGCGGCGACTCCGTGACCTTGGCGAAGCTGGAAGCGGTATGGCCCCGCGCCTTGCGCCTCGACCCCACGATCCGCGACGCGATTGCGCCGCAAATGCTGATGATGGAGGCCGTGCGCCGCCGGGCGGACGACTTCGACGTGCTGCACTTCCACCTGGACTACTGGTCGTTCAGCCTGTTCAGCCGTCAGCGCACGCCATACGTCACCACCATGCATGGACGGCTGGACCTGCCGGAATGGGAGCCGCTGTTCAACCTGTTCCACAATGCGCCCGTCGTTTCCATCAGCGACGCGCAGCGCCGCCCATTGCCGCAGGCCCGCTACGTCGGCACCGTGCTGCACGGCTTGCCGGAGAACCTGCTGACTCCTCAGCCAGGCCCGAAGGACTACCTGGCGTTCCTGGGCCGGATCGCGCCGGAAAAGGGTCCAGACAAGGCAATCCGCATCGCCCGGGCCTGCGGCATCCCGCTCAAGATCGCCGCCAAGGTGGACCGGGTTGACCAAGCCTATTTCGACGAGGTGATCCGCCCCATGCTCGCGGGCGGCGGCGTGGAGATGATCGGCGAGATCAACGACGCCCAGAAGCCCGAGTTCCTCAGCGGGGCCAAGGCGCTGCTGATGCCGATCGACTGGCCCGAGCCGTTCGGCCTGGTGATGATCGAGGCCATGGCGTGCGGCACGCCGGTCATCGCCTTCAACCGCGGCTCCGTCCCCGAGATTATGGAGGACGGCGTGAATGGCTACATCGTCGAGGACGAGCGGGGCGCGATGTCGGCGGTGAACCGCCTGTCCAAGCTGTCGCGCGCAACCGTCCGCCAACGGTTCGAGGAACGCTTCACCGCCCGGCGCATGGCGGAGGACTACTTGGCCATCTACCGGTCGCTGGCCGGCGAGGACCGTTCGGTGCTCCGCGCCATCCGCTAGGCTCGGGCGGCTTTTCCGGCCGGGGCTGCCCGCGCGCCGGGCAGCCCCTTGCCTTACCAGAACACGTCACCTCTTCCGTCTTGAAAAAGCTCGTTGGCTGCCCGCGTCGTGGACACGTTCGCCATCCGCAGGTAGGGCAGGTTGCCCAGGCGCTGCAGCACCTGCTCGCCAGGCTCCTGAAACACCGGGCTGCCCAGTTGGGCAACGGCGACAGCCTGGTTGCCGCCAGCGAGGGCGTTGGCCGCGGTTGTCAGGCGGTCCACCACCGCCTGAGACGGCGTGCCCGGCACCACGCCGAGCGCCGCCCGAACCTCCTGCCGGCCTTGCAGCAGCTGCTCCTTGGTGATCGCGTCGATGTTGGCCCAACGCGGGCTGGTGTAGAGTTCGCCGGCGATGTAGTCCATCGACGCCGCGGCGCGCGCCCCTTCGATCGGCCGCCCGCGGGTGCGCCCGCTGTCCGCAAACGCCCAGTACGCCAGGTTCACCGCGGTCACGTCTGGATCGAAGCCGCTGCCGAGCGCCCCCGGCGGCATCCGCGCCGTGTCGGGCACCACCGGGTGCAATCCCGCGCAGGCCGCCGGTAACAGGCAGGTCGCGGCAAGCAATAGCTTACGAAACATTGGTCGTCCCCGTTTGTCGGCCCCCACCCGTGGCGGCTCGCGACGCCCACCAGATATGGTGGCTCACGGCGCCGGGCGAAGTCCGACCTGGTAGCGCGCCGCCAGTTCCGCGTAGTGCGCGGCGTTCCGGTCCAAGCCTGCCCGCTCCTCGTCCGGCATGTCGCGCAGCTTGCGCGCGGGGACGCCAGCCCAAAGCTCCTGCCGGCCTATCCGCTTGCCCGGCGTGAGCAGGGCGCCAGCGGCGAGCATGCCGCCCTCCTCGATCACCGCGCCGTCCAACACGGTGGCACCCATGCCGACGAAGGCGCGGTGGTGCAGCCGGCACGCATGGATGACCGCCGCGTGGCCAATCGTCACGTCATCGCCGATCACGCAGACCCACTCCGGGCCGGCATTCACGTGCACAACCGTGCCGTCCTGGATGTTGCTGCGCGCGCCCACGGTGATGTGGTTGGTGTCGCCGCGCAACACGCAGCCGAACCAAACGCTGCTGCGCGCGCCCAACCGGACGTCGCCGATCACGGATGCGGTCGGCGCCACCCAGGCATCCCTAGCAATCGTGGGGACGACGCCCTCCCACGCGAACAGCGGCCCCATGCGGTCAGCCGGCATAGGCCATCTCCTGCACCGCCGGCTGATCAAGGCCCAGCATGAGGTGCAGGTTCTGCACCGCGGCACCGGACGCGCCCTTGCCCAGGTTGTCCAGCCGGGCGACCAGCACCGCCTGGCCTTCACGGTCATTGCCGAACACCCGAAGCTCCATGGCGTCCGTGTCGTTCAGCGCCGTCGCTTCCAGCGTGCCCGTCCGCTCCGGCGGCAGGACGCGCACCAGGGGGCTGTCGCTATAGCGGGCGGCAATGGCGTCGTGCAGGTCGCCCAAGCGCGGACGGCCCGGCAGCATGTCCAGGTGCAGCGGCACCGACACCAGCATGCCCTGCCGCGCGTGCACGACGGAGGGCACGAAGATCGGGCACCGGGTCAGCCGGGCATGGAGCTGCAGTTCGGGCACATGCTTGTGCTGGAGGCCCAGGGCGTACAGTTCGAACGCCGGGCCGCCCTGCGCCTCGTGCGCCTCGATCATGGCGCGCCCGCCGCCGGAGTAGCCGCTGACCGCATTGACCGACAAGGGATGGTCGTGCGGCACCAGCCCGGCATCCACCAGCGGGCGCAGCAACGCGATGGCGCCGGTCGGGTAGCAGCCGGGATTGGCGACCCGCATGGCGCCTGCGATCCGCGCCGGCTGCTCCGGCGACAGTTCGGGAAAGCCGTAGGCCCAGCTGGGATCGCAGCGATGCGCGGTGCTGGCATCCAGCAGCCTCGGCGCGCGGTCCCCCAGGCTGTCGGCCAGGGCATTGCTTTCCCGCGCCGCCGCGTCCGGCAGGCACAGGATAACCAGGTCCACCGACGCCATCAGCTCGCGACGCGCCTCGGGGTCCTTGCGATGCGCGGGGTCGATGCTGCGCAGAATCACGCCCGGCACGGCGGCCAGGCGGTCGCGGATGCCCAGGCCCGTCGTGCCGGCCTCCCCATCGATGAATACGGCGGCGGGCGGCGTGGTGGTGGGCATGGCGGTCCTCCTGTGTTGCTTGCGGCCGGGCCGCATGGGCCGAAACGCAAAAGGGGGCGGCCCGATGCGGACCGCCCCCTTTCTGACTCTCACTGGGTGGGCGGCTACCGCTTGCTGAACTGGAAGCTGCGGCGGGCCTTGGCCCGGCCGTACTTCTTGCGCTCCACCACGCGGCTGTCGCGGGTCAGGAAACCCGCGAGCTTCAGCACGCCGCGCAGCTCCGGTTCGTAGTAGGTCAGCGCCCGGCTGATGCCGTGGCGCACCGCGCCGGCCTGGCCGGACAAGCCGCCGCCGTTGCAGGTGCAGAACACGTCGAACTGGTTGTAGCGGTCCGTCACCAGGAACGGCTGGGTGAGCAGCATGCGCAGCACCGGGCGGGCGAAGTACTGGCCCACGCGCTTGCCGTTGACGTTGATCTCGCCCTTGCCGGGCTTGATCCACACGCGGGCGATGGCGTTCTTGCG
>CAXSEX010000223.1:0-7735 GCA_964236415.1 uncultured Acetobacteraceae bacterium
GTGCGCGCGAGGTGCGCCGCGACCGCCGCGTGAACCCGGCGGCGGTCGTCCGGGCGCACGAAGCCGTGCCCGGCGTAGTCGAACGCCTCGAACTGCACGGGCTTGCCGCGGGATCGCAGCGCCGCGACGATCTGCTCGCTTTCGGAGAACGCCACCCGGGGGTCACGTTTCCCGTGCAGCACCAGCAGTGGCACCTGGATGCGGTCGGCATGGCGGATCGGCGAGATGCGGTCGAACAAGGCGCGGTGGCGAACCGGGTCGCCGTACTCGTCCGCCCGGTGCGCCCGGCGCCAAGGTCCCGTGCTGGCCAGCAGCGTCGCGAAGTCGGCAATGCCGTAGAAGTCGATGGCCGTGCGCCAAAGCTCCGGGTGCTCGGTGATGGCGGCGAGCACCATGTAGCCGCCGTAGGACTGGCCCATGACCGCGATGCGTGCCGGGTCGATGTCGGGACGGGCGGCGAGCCAGCGGCCCCCGGCGGCAAGGTCGTGCACGGACAGGAGGCGGTGCTCCCGGTCGTCGCTTTCCATCGCGGCACGGCCGTAGCCGGTGCTGCCGCGCACGTTGGGCATCAGCACGGCGTAGCCCTGGGCCAGCAGGGCCTGCATGTCGGGGCGGAACGTGGCGCGGGCCTGGGACGCCGGGCCGCCATGCACCCAAACCACCGCGGGGTGCCCGCCGGGCGGAGCCGGGCCGGGCGGCAGCGCGAGCCAGCCGGGGACCGTGCGCCCGTCGAGGCTGTCCCACTCGACCAAGCCGAAGTCCTGCACCGGCAAGGCGCAACCCGGGCGCCACAGCGGGCGCACTGCGCCGTCCTGCCAAAGCCATAGACCCGGCGGCTCCGTGGGCGACGCGGCGGTGACGGCGAGCATGGCCCCGTCCGGCGACCAGGCGGGATCTGACACGATGCCGCGGGGCAGGCCGGCCACCACGGGCCGCTCGCCGTCCGGAGGTCCCACGCGCAGCAGGGCGTAGCCCCGGTCGTTCTCCACCGTGGCGAGCAAGGCGCCGCCGGGCGAAAGCGCCCAGGCTTCCATGTCCCGGCCGGCCGGGACGAACACCGGGGTGGTTGCGCCGGTGGCTGGGTCGATGCGGCATAGCGCCATCTCGTCGCGCCCGGCGTCGGTCAGGCCCATGATCGCCGCGCCGTCCGCCGTCCAGCGCAGGCTGGCGTAGCGCGCGGGCGCCGCCCGCGGCACGGGGCGCATGGTCCCGTCCAAATGAAGAATGATCGGCCGCTGGTCGCCGCTGTTCTTGTTTGGGATCGCGATCAGCCGGTCGCCGTCTGGGTGCCAAGCCGCCGCCGCAGCCTCGTGCGTGCCCTGGAACAGCCGCGTGCGCTCCCCGGTGGCCGGGTCCATCACGAGCACGTCGAAATGCGCCGCGTCCCGGTCGTTGGCGGTCAGGCTGATGCGGCTGCCGTCCGGGGACCACGCGCCGAAGCCGTGGACCACCTCGGGCGCGTCCGTGAGCGGGCGCGACTGCCCGTCCTGCAGCAGCCAAAGCTGCTGGCGCTCGTCGCCGCCCGCGTCGATGCCGTAGATCAGCCGGTCATCGCCGGGCGCGCGGCGCAGCAGGGCCACCTTCTCGTCGTGGTTGGTCAACGGCCAGGACTGGCCGTCCTCGATCCGCAGCGCCCACACCTGCGCCAGCCCGGCGCCGCGGAGGTGGAACAGGGTGCGTCCGTCGCATGAGAAAACCGGGGAACTTGCGGCGCCGATGGCCGTGTAGTCGTTGGGCATGGAGGCGGGGGGATCAGCAGTCATGCCGCAGCATAGGCCGGCCCGAACGGGTTGAACATTCGCCGTGCCCGCTTAATTTCGGTTGATGGAGAACAAACGTTCTATGGACCTGCTGGCGAAGCTCAAGATCTTGGCCGACGCGGCGAAGTACGATGCGTCTTGCGCTTCGAGCGGCACCGTTTCGCGCAGTTCCCTGGGCGAGAAAACGGGCATCGGCTCGACGGAGGGCATGGGCATCTGCCACGCCTACGCGCCGGACGGGCGCTGCATCTCGCTGCTGAAGATCCTGCTGACCAATAGCTGCGTTTATGATTGCCTGTACTGCATCAACCGGCGGTCCTCCAACGTGCGGCGGGCGCGCTTCACCGTCGAGGAGGTCGTGACGCTGACGCTCGGCTTCTACCGCCGCAACTGCATCGAGGGCTTGTTCCTCAGCTCCGGCATCATCCGCAGCCCGGACTACACGATGGAGCAGGTGGTGCGGGTGGCAAAGGCGCTGCGGGAAGAGCATGGCTTCCGCGGCTACATCCACCTGAAGACCATCCCGGACGCCTCGCCGGAACTGCTGCTGGAGGCCGGGCGCTACGCCGACCGGCTGAGCATCAACGTGGAGATGCCGACGGAGGACGGGCTGGCCCGGCTGGCGCCCGAGAAGGACATGCCGAGCATCCGCCGCAGCATGGGCCGCATGCGGCTGCGCATCGACGAGGCGCGGGCCGAGAAAAAGGCGGCGCGCTTCGCGCCGGCCGGGCAGAGCACTCAGATGATCGTCGGTGCCGACGACAGCTCGGACCGCAAGATCCTGGCACTCAGCACCAACCTTTACAGCAACTACGGCCTGCGCCGGGTGTATTTCTCGGCGTTCAGCCCCATTCCCGACGCGAGCGCCATCCTGCCGCCGAAGCGCGCGCCGCTGCTGCGGGAGCACCGGCTGTATCAGGCCGACTGGCTGATGCGGTTCTACGAGTTCAAGGCGGACGAGTTGGCGCTGGACCCCGCCGGCAACATGGACCTGTCGATGGACCCGAAGCTCGCCTGGGCGCTGCAGCACCGGGAGCAGTTTCCCATGGACGTGAACACGGCGACGCGGGAGCAGCTGCTGCGGGTGCCGGGCATGGGGGTGAAGTCGGTGGACAAGCTGTTGCAGGCGCGGCGGCACCGGCGGTTGCGCATGGACGACCTGGCCCGGCTGCGCATGCCCATGGACAAGGTTGCGCCGTTCGTCGTCGCGGTGGACTACCAGCCCGGCGGCTTGCTGGACAGCGCGCGCCTGGCGCAGCGCCTGGTGCCCAAGCCCGCGCAGTTGGAGATGTTCGCGTGAGGTCGGTCGTCCTGGCGCACGAGGTCGATTGGGCCGGGTGGCGCGCAGCGGCGCGGGCGTTGGCGTTGTCGGACGCGGCGCCGGATGATGTCGTCTGGTCCGTGCGCAACGTCAGCGACCTGTTCGCCGAGCCGGAAGAGGAGGCCATCGCCGCGCCGCCGGGCGGCTTCACCGTGCCGCGCGCCCTGGTGGCGCTGGCGGAGACGGTGATCCAGGCGCGCGATCCCGAGCGGTTCGCCCTGCTCTACCGCCTGATCTGGCGTGCCCACCGCGGCGAGAAGCACATCCTGGAGATGACCACCGACCCCGAGGTGCAGCGCGCGCAGCGCCTGGCCCAGGCGGTGCGGCGGGACACCCACAAGATGCGCGCCTTCGTGCGGTTCCGCGAGGTCGCGGAACCCGAGGGCACCCGCTACGTGAGCTGGTTCGAGCCGGAGCACTACATCGTCGAGGCCAACGCGCCGTTCTTCACCCGGCGCTTCGCCACGATGACCTGGTCCATCCTGACGCCGTATCGCAGCGCGCATTGGGATGGGGAGGCGCTGCGGTTCGACGTGGGCGCCTCGCCGTCCGAAGTGCCGGACGACGACCGGCTGGAAGCGTATTGGCGGGCCTACTACAGCAGCATCTTCAACCCTGCCCGGCTCAAGATCGGCGCGATGCGGGCGGAGATGCCACAGAAATACTGGCGCAACCTTCCGGAGGCCGCCGCGATTCCCGAATTGATCCGCACGGCGTCGGGCCGCGTGGACAGCATGGTGGAGCAGCCCGTGTTCTCAGCCCCCAGTCCTTCTCGCCCGAATCCGTCCCGTGTCGTCCCGCCGCCTGTGGCTGAGCACGGCAGCCCGCTGCACGAGGCCGCGCGGGAAGCGGCGGAGTGCCGGCGCTGCCCGCTGTGGGAGCCGGCGACGCAGGTGGTGTTCGGCGAAGGCTCCCCCAGCGCCCGTGTCATGATGATCGGCGAGCAGCCGGGCGACCAGGAAGACCTGGCCGGGCGTCCCTTCGTCGGCCCGGCCGGGCAGTTGCTGGACCGCGCGATGGCGGAAGCCGGGCTGGACCGGCAGACGGTCTATGTCACCAATTCGGTCAAGCACTTCAAGTTCGTGCCGCGCGGCAAGCGGCGCATCCACGAGAAGCCCGGCACCGGCGAGATCAACGCCTGCCGCTTCTGGCTCGACCTGGAACGGGCCACGATCAAGCCGGCGCTGACCGTGATGATGGGAGCGACGGCGGCGCGGGCGGTGCTGGGCCGGGCCGTCGCCATCACGCGCGAGCGCGGGCAACCGTTGCCGTTGCCGGACGGCCAGGGCGGCAACACCACGGGCTTCATCACCGTGCACCCGTCCTATCTGCTGCGCGTGCCGGACGAGGAAGCGAAAGCACGGGAATACGCGGCCTTCGTCGCGGACCTGCGGCGCATCGTGGAGCTTGCCGCTTAGGGCAGGCGTCAGTCAGCCGCCAGCAGAGCATTGCCCATCCGGCCGCGCACCTCGGTGCCGAACGCGGCGAAGATGTCCCGCGACACGGCATCGCTGGCGAAATCATACTCCGGGTGCCACTGCACGCCGACCGCCAACGCCCGGGAACCTGGCATTCGGACCGCCTCGATCGTGCCGTCCGGCGCCGTCGCCTCGGCCACCAAGCCTGGGGCAAGCCGGTCGATGCCCTGGTTGTGCAAGGAGTTCACGGCGATCCGCTCGGCCTGGGCTACCCGATGCAGCCAACTGCCAGGAGCGACCGTGAGGTTGTGCGCCTTGCCGATGCGTATCCGCGGGTCTGGATGCAGCGGGGTGGAATGGTCGAGGCGGCCCGGCAAGTCCTGCAAGCGTTGGTGCAGGCTGCCGCCCAGCGCGACGTTCAACTCCTGCAAGCCGCGGCATATCGCCAGCACGGGCACGCCGGCCGCGACGGCGGCGCGGATCAGGCGCATGGTGACCGCATCCCGCTTGGCGTCCTCGGGCGTGCCATCCGCATGGGGGGGGCCGCCGTAAAGCGCGGGGTGCACGTTGGAACGGCTGCCGGTCAGGATGATGCCGTCGAGCCGGGCCAGAAGCGTGTCGATGTCCGCGGCATCGCCGTTCGCGGGCACCAGCACCGGCACGGCCCGCATGACCTGATCAACCGCGCGCACATACGTATCGGACGCCGCATGGTTGGGCGTGCCGTACAGGCCGAATGCTTTCGTGCAGCAGGAAATCCCAATCAGCGGCTTCATCCCGCAACCATGCCGCTTTGGCCGGGGCAAATGAAGGCCATTCTAGCCGCCGCCCATGTTGTTCTGGAAGAACCTGGGATCGATGAACTCAAAAAGCTTTTGGCTGAACGTCCCACCCAGTTCGACATTGTAGAGCGTGATCCGGGTTTCCTGCCTTTGCGCGTCCAGCACGGACCATTGCCGGAGAGCCAGCGGCGCATCGGCAAAAACCAAGGTCAGCGTGCCGTCAGCCGGGGATTTCGTGCGCAGCAGCCGAACTTGCAGTTGGCCCGGCGCCCGGGTCAGCCCGGCCACCGTGATATCGCCGGAAAGCCGCAGGTTGTCCTGCAGCAGCAGCCCCAACGGCGTCGAGCTTAACGGGATATTGCTGGTCTGCTTCAATTGGCTGTCGTGGAACACCAGCAAGCCATGGCCGCCGACCAGCAGGAACGGACTGGGCGGATCATACTCGAACCGCAGGCGCCCCGGCCGTTCCAGCCAGGCCTGTCCCCCGCTCGTGCCGCCGTTCGGCGCGATCTGGCGGAAACGGGAGTGCAGCGTGCGGACGCCGTTCAGGTAGCTCTCGACCCGGGCGATGTCGGCACGGTCCTGGGAGGTCAAGGCCGCGGGCGCCTGTGCCACGGCGGCTGGCGCAAGAAGCGGTGCCAGGAACGGGGTGAGCAGCAAGGTGCGACGGTTCATGCCGGGGATGTGGCGCTTGCGTCAGGCGGATGGAAGGGCAGGGGCCGCGCCGCCGCGCGACGCACGAGCCGGGGCGCATTGAACCGCCCGCGTGCCTGCGCGTTCACAAGGCATCAATCGAGGTGACATCATGAGCGAAGAAGCACCGCAGGACCCCAAAGTGACCGGCACCACCGGCGCTCCCAATCCCAAGACCGGCAGCAGCGACGCGGCACGCGGGCTGGGCGGTCACAGCAAGGACGCGAACCATGCTCCGGGCGCTCCTGCCGAGTATGTCGAGGACAGCAAGCCGGCGAAGAAGGACTAATTCAACCGGGAGCGCAGTTCATCAATCGCCGCACGGGTACGCAGCGCCGCGTCCCCTTGCGGCACCAGATCGAGAAAACGCTCATAGCACTGCACCGCGGCGCCCACGTGTTCCAGGTGCTGGTTGACCAGGGCAGCCTCCCGCCAGAGCACGGCGGTGTCCGGCGCGATGCGCAGCATGTCTTGGATCGTGGACAAGGCGCCGGACAAATCGTCGCTCGCCAACTGTCGGCTCTTGATGTTGTTCTGCAAGCGGATAAGGACGCTGCGGCTTGACATCGGCTGCAACACGCCGGGACGCAGTTCGGCGTCCGGACCTGCCACCCGTTTCAACAAGGTGCGCATGTCCGAAGCGGCCAACGGCATGCCTCCGGCGAACACGTCCACGATCATCTGCCGGTGCTCAGCCGCGCGACCCCGACGGGTTGGGTTTTGGCCCTCCAGTGCCACCAGGAAATGGCCGGGGAAATCCACCCCATGGGCGCCCCAGCCGGCCGCACGGGCGCAATGCAGCCACAGGATGCCTAACGCCACAGGCAAGCCGCGCCGCCGTTCGATCACCTGGATAAGGTTGACGTTGGCGGCGTCGTCATAGGTCTCGGTGTCGCCGCCGTATCCGTGGCGCCCCGTGATCAACTGAGCCAAGACTCCGGCACGGGCTGTCAGGTCCGTGCTGGGCAAGCCATCCGCCAAGCTGACCGCATCCCGTGCAAGCTTGCTGAGGTGCTTGCTGGCCGCCTGCCAGTCCAGCCGCGGCGCGTCAATGCGGGCGAGTTGGATCGCAGCGCCAGCGAGGTCGATCTCCACATCCGGCAACTGTCCAATCGCATCCAGCGCATCCCGTGGGTCACTCATGCTCGGATTCCACCCCAACAGGCTTCAAAAATGGGATCGGACCCGGCACGCTGCAACCTGCGGCGGCAATCCTACTCCGCCGCCGGCACATAGATTGCGGCGCCCCCTTCCATGAACTCCGCGCTCTTGGCCTCCATGCCGGCCATCCGCTCGGCATCCGCCCGGATGTCCTGGCTGATCTTCATCGAGCAGAATTTCGGGCCGCACATGGAGCAGAAGTGCGCGACCTTGTGCGCGTCCTTCGGCAGAGTCTCGTCGTGGTATGTCCGCGCGGTGTCGGGATCGAGGCCGAGGTTGAATTGGTCCTCCCAACGGAAGTCGAAACGGGCGCGGCTGATCGCGTCGTCGCGCAGCTTGGCCGAAGGGTGGCCCTTCGCCAGGTCCGCCGCGTGGGCGGCGATGCGGTAAGTGATCACGCCGGTCTTCACGTCGTCCCGGTTCGGCAGGCCCAAATGCTCCTTGGGCGTCACGTAGCAGAGCATCGCCGTGCCGAACCAGCCGATCATTGCGGCGCCAATCGCCGAGGTGATGTGGTCGTAGCCCGGCGCGATGTCCGTGGTGAGCGGTCCCAGCGTGTAGAACGGCGCCTCGCCGCACTCGCGCAACTGCTTCTCCATG
>CAXSEX010000224.1:0-7691 GCA_964236415.1 uncultured Acetobacteraceae bacterium
ACCAGATCAGCGTGTAGAGCACGAACGCCGTGAAGCCGTTCACGTCCCGTCCCCCGTCAGACCCGGAGCAGGTGCACGTCCACCATTGGCCGCTTCTGCAGGCGCTTGCCGAGCGCACGGCGCAGCGCGGCGCGGGCGGCGTCGGCCAGCGCCGAGTCATCCCGCCGCAGCAAGGCCGGCAGCCCGGCGACCGCCTGGGTGAACTCGCTGGCGACACGCGCGGCCTCCGGGTCGTCCGGCTCGAACAGGCCGGGCGCGCTGACCCTCGCCTGCCCGATCATCTTGCCGGCGCCGTCCACGGCGAAGCTGCCCAGCACGACGCCGTTGAACAGCATCCGCCGCCGGGCCGCGAGCACCCCGCCGTTCAACGGCACCACCCGGTTGCCGTCAAGCGCCAGCCGCCCGACCGGCGCGCTGTCCACGACCTCCGGCCGGCCCGGAGACAGGCTGAGCATGTCGCCGTCCTCCAGCAGGATCGGCGTCGCGCCCGCTTCCTGCGCCAGGGCGGCGTGCGCCGAAAGGTGCCGCCATTCGCCGTGCACGGGGACCGAGTATTTCGGCTTCACCAGGGCGTAAAGCTGCTTCAGTTCGTCGCGCGCCGGGTGGCCGGACACGTGGGTCATCTCGTCGTCGTCGGTGATGACCCGCACGCCGCGGCGCACCAGGCTGTCCTGCACCAGGGTGATCGGACGCTCGTTGCCGGGGATCATGCGGCTGCTGAAGATCACCGTGTCGCCCTCCCCCAGCGCGATGTTGGGATGGGTGTCGGCGGCGATGCGCGACAAGGCGCTGCGCGGCTCCCCCTGGCTGCCGGTCACCAGGATCAGCAGGTTGTCGTCGGGCACCGACCCGGCCTCGTCCTCCGGCACGAACTCCGGCAGGCCGCGGAGGTAGCCGCATTCCCGCGCCGCCGCTTCCAGGTTGCGCAGCGACCGGCCGACCAGTGCCACGTGACGGCCGGCGTCGCGCGCCGCCATCACGACGCTTTCCACCCGGGCCACGTTGCTGGCGAAGCATGTCACCGCCACCCGGCCGCGCATCGGGCGGATCAGCGCGGCCAGGCTGCGCCGCACCTCCGCCTCGCTGCCGGAATGGCCATCGACCATGGCGTTGGTGCTGTCGCACACCATGGCCAGCACGCCTTCCTCGCCCAGGCGGCGGAACGCGGCCTCGTCCGTCGCCGGGCCGATCAGCGGGTTGGGGTCGATCTTCCAGTCGCCGGTGTGCAGGATCGTGCCGTACGGGGTGCGGATGGCCAGCGCCTGCGCTTCCGGCAGGGAATGAGCCACCGGCAGCAGCTCCAGCGAGAACGGCGGCAGTTCGATGCGCCCGCCGGACGGTATGGTGTGGATGCGGACCTCGGCCAGCAGCCCGGCCTCGGTCAGCTTGCGCTTCAGCACGGCCGTCGCGAACGGCGTCGCATACACGGGGCAGCGAAGCTGGCGCCACAGGTGCGCCACCGCGCCGATGTGGTCCTCGTGCGCGTGGGTGATGACCAGGCCCAGCAGCTGGTCGCGCCGCTCGGCGATGAAGCCGGGGTCGGGCATCATGATCTCGACCTCGGGATTGTCATTGCCGCCGAAGCCGATCCCGCAGTCGATCGCCAGCCACTTACCGCCGCAGCGGTACAAATTCAGGTTCATGCCGATCTCGCCCGTCCCGCCCAAGGGCAGGAAGGTCAGATCACCGCTGTAAGCATCCATCTAATCGCCTTCGATTGTTCTTATTCTGTCGCGGCTTAATGTGGGTGCGGGGTTACGGTCCGCCAACAAGCGAAGCCCGTTGAGCGTCAGATCAGGGTCGATGCGCTCGATCACGGTGGTTCCCTCCGCCAGCATCGGCGCGAGGCCGCCGGTGGCGATCACCTTGAGCGGCTGGTCGTGCTCGGCGCGGATGCGGGCGACCAGGCCCTCGACCAGGCCGACGTAGCCCCAATAGATGCCGGACTGCATGGCGGGGATGGTGGACCGGCCGATCACCGCCTGCGGGCGGCCGATGCCGATGCGCGGCAGGCGGGCGGCGGCCTTGTGCAGCGCCTCAAGGGACAGGTTGATGCCCGGCGCGATGACGCCGCCAAGGTAGCCGCCATCCGGCACCACGTCGAACGTCGTCGCCGTGCCGAAGTCGATCACGATCAGCGGGCCGCCGTAGCCTTGGTGGGCGGCGAGCGTGTTGAGCAGACGGTCCGCGCCGACCTCGGCCGGGTTGTCGAGGCGGATGTCGAAGCCCCAATCGAGGGTAGACCGGGCGATCAGCGGCTCCGTCGTGAACCATTCGCGGCACAGGCGGCGCAGGTGGTAGAGCGCCGCGGGCACCACGGTGCCGATCACGGCACGGTTGATCTCGGCCGGCTTCAGCCCAGTGAACGACAGCAGGGTCAGCAGCCAGACGGCATACTCGTCCGAGGTGCGCTGCGGCTCGGTGGCGATGCGCCAGATGCCGCGCCAACTGGTGCCGTCGTGCACGGCAAAGACCACGTTGGTGTTGCCGGCATCGACGACGAGCAACACGGGCTAAGCCCCTTCGTCCGCGCGGCCCGGCCTAGCCCGGCTCACCCGAACAGCACCCGCGCTGCCTGCTGCGCCGCAGCGACGAGGGGCGCCGGGAACACGAAGAACAAGGTCGTCACCAAAGCGCCGACGCCGGCCACGAAGGAAACGGAGGCGGGCCGCGTGTCGAAGGCCGGCTCGGCCGGGTCGAAGTACATGACCTTGATGACGCGCAGGTAATAGAAGGCGCCGACCACGCTGGTCAGCACGCCGATCACCGCGAGCGTCCAGTAGCCCGACTGCACCGCCGGCAGGAACACATAGAGCTTGCCGAAGAAGCCGGAGAACGGCGGGATGCCCGCCATGCTGAACATGAACACCGCCATGGCGAGTGCCAGGCCCGGGTCGGACCGGGCGAGGCCGGCGAGGTCGCCGATCTTCTCCAACTGCCGTCCGCGGCGGCGCATGGCGATGATGCAGGCGAACACCCCGGCGCTCATGAATACGTAGGTCGCCATATAGACCAGCACGCCGCGGATGCCGTCCGCCGTGCCGACCGCGAGGCCCACCAGCGCGTATCCCATGTGCCCGATGGAGGAATACGCCATCAGCCGCTTGATGTTGAACTGCCCGATAGCCGCGAGCGAGCCGAGCAGCATGGAGGCGATGGACACCAGCACGATGAGCTGCGTCCATTGCGGGGTGATGTGCCCGAACGGCACCTCCAACGCGCGCAGCAGCAGCGCGATGGCGGCGACCTTGGGCGCGGTGCTCATGAAGGCCGTCACCGGGGTCGGCGCGCCCTCGTACACGTCGGGCGTCCACATGTGGAACGGCACGGCGGACAGCTTGAACGCCAGCCCGGCGACCACGAACACCATGCCGACGATCAGCCCGGCGGACACGCCATCCGGCGTGGCCAAGGCGCGGAACAACTCGCTGAACTGCATGGTGCCGGCGAACCCGTAGGTGAGCGAGATGCCATACAGCAGCAGCCCGGAGGCGAGCGCGCCCAGCACGAAGAACTTGAGGCCAGCCTCCGCCGACCGCAGCTCGTCCCGGGCAAAGGCGCACAGGACGTAGAGCGCCAGCGATTGCAGCTCCAGCCCCATGTAAAGCGTCATCAGGCTCGACGCGCTGCACATCACCATCATGCCGACGGTGGACAGCAGGATCAGCACCGGGAACTCGAACCGGCTGATGCCTTCCTGCACGTTGTAGTCGAGCGCCAAGACGGCTGACAGCCCGGCGCCCACCAGGATCAGCAGCTTCATGTAGCTGGCGAACCCGTCCACCACGAACAGCCCATTGTAGGCGCTGCCCAAGCCGCTGCCCAGCACCAGCACGCCGGCGAGCACGAGCGCGCCGAGCGACAGCATGGTGCACAGGAACGCCGGGTCCGGCTTGCGCAGCACGCCGAACACGAGGATCGCCATCGCGCAGACCGCCAGCACGATCTCCGGCATCGCCATGGCCCAGTTCATGGCGCGAGTCCTGCGAGCTTGGGTGCGGCGAGCGCCGCGGTGTGGGAATCCACCATGGCGTGCACGGTGGCGCCGAAGAACTGCGTGAAGCTGGACGGGTAGATGCCCATCCACAGCGTGAGCAGGATGAGCGGCGCGAAGATCGCCACCTCCCGCGGCGAAAGGTCCAGGATGCCGCGCAGGTCGTCCCGCGTGATCACCCCGAAGACCACCCGGCGATACAGGTACAGCATGTACGCGGCGCCCAGGATCATGCCGAAGCTGCCGAGGTAGGCCAAGTACAAGCTGACCTTAAACGCGCCGACCAGCACCAGGAACTCGCCCACGAACCCAGCGGTGCCAGGAAGCCCGACGCTGGCCATGGTGAACAGCATGAACACGATGGCATAAGCTGGCATCCGCTGAGCCAGGCCGCCATAGCGGGCGATGTCGCGGGTGTGGATGCGGTCATAGACCACGCCGACGCACAGGAACAGCGCGGCGGAGACGACGCCGTGCGACAGCATCTGGAACAGCGCGCCCTGCAAGCCCTGCGCGTTGAAGGTGAAGATGCCGATCACCACGACGCCCATGTGGGCGACCGACGAGTAGGCGATCAGCTTCTTCATGTCGGTCTGCGCCAACGCCACCAGCGAGGTGTAGATCACGGCGACCACGCCCAGGGTGAACATCAGCGGCGCGAACTGCTGGCTCGCCTGCGGCAGCATGGGCAAGGAGAACCGGAAGAAGCCGTAGGCGCCCATCTTCAGCAGCACGCCCGCCAGGATCACCGAGCCGGCGGTCGGCGCCTCCACATGGGCGTCCGGCAGCCAAGTGTGGACGGGCCACATCGGCACCTTGACTGCAAACGAGGCGAGGAACGCCAGGAACAGCCAGAACTGCATGCCTGCGGGCAGCGGCGTCTGCATCAGCACCGCAAGGTCGGTGGTCCCCACCTGGTGCCAGATCGCCAGCAGCGCCAGCAGCATCAGGATGGAGCCGGCCAGCGTGTACAAGAAGAACTTGAAGCTGGCGTAAACCCGGCGCGGCCCGCCCCAGACCCCGATGATCAGGAACATCGGGATCAGCACGCCCTCGAAGAACATGTAGAACACGATGAAGTCCTGGGCGGAGAACATGCCCACCATCATGGTTTCCAGCACCAGGAAGGCCAGCATGTACTCGCGCACCCGCACGGTGATGCTGTCCCAGCTTGCCAGGATGCAGATCGGCGTAAGCGCGGTGGACAGCAGCACGAACAGCACGGAAATGCCGTCCACCCCCATGCGGTAGGCGACGCCGAACTCCGGCATCCAGGACAGGCTTTCCTTGAACTGGAAGCCGGGGTCGCTGGTGTCGAACTTGACCCACAGCACCAGGGAGATGGCGAACACGATCAGGCTGGTCCACAGCGCCGCCCAGCGAGCGTTGCTGGCCACCACGGCTTCCTCCCCACGCACCGTCATGATGAACAGCCCGCCAACCAGCGGCAGCCAGGTCAGCAAAGACAGGATGGGAAAGCCGGCCGCGTTCACGCCAGTCATGATGGGATCACCGGAACAGCAGGAAGATGCTGACCAGCAGCACGAGGCCGATCAGCATGGTGAAAGCGTACACGGCGATGGAGCCGGTCTGGATCCGCACGACCTGCGCCGAACCGTCCGTGGTGAGCGCCGCGATGCCGTTCGGGATGCCGTCGATCACCTGGGCGTCGCCGACCTTCCACAGGGTGCGGGCCAGCCAGATGGCCGGGCGGACGAAGAGGAAATTGTACAGCTCGTCGAAGTACCACTTGTTCAGCACGAAATCGTAAACACGCGGCACCGCGGCAGCCATGCGCGCGGGAAGCTCCGGACGCGCCACGTACATCACGTAGGCCAGGGCGATGCCGAGCAGGCCGACAAGGGTGGGCAGCAGGCTGATGATGCCGGGCACCTGGCGCATGTCGTCCATGATCATGTTGCCAGGCGCGTTCACGATGCTGCCGCGCCAGAACTCCAGCCAGCCTTCGCCGATGAAGGAGCTTTCAAACGCGAACCCGGCTACGACCGCGCCAATGGCCAGGACGACCAGCGGGCCGAGCATGACGGCCGGGCTTTCGTGCACGTGGGCCAGCTTGTCCGGGGTGGCCCGCGATGTGCCATGGAAGGTGAGGATCAGCAGGCGCCAGGAGTAGAACGCGGTCAGGAACGCCGCAACGGTGCCGCACAGGAAGCCATACATCCCGACCGCGTTGCCCCGGGCGAAGGCGGCCTCAAGGATCGCGTCCTTGGAGTAGTAGCCGGCGAAAAACGGGATGCCGGCAAGCGCCAGGCTGCCGATCCACATGACAACGTAGGTCACGGGGATCTTGCGCCAGATGCCGCCCATGTTGCGGATGTCCTGCTCGTCCGACATGGCGTGGATCACGGAGCCTGCGCCCAAGAACAGCAGCGCCTTGAAGAAGGCGTGGGTGAACAGATGGAAGATGGACGCCTGGTAGGCGCCGACGCCTGCGGCGATGAACATGTAGCCAAGCTGCGAGCAGGTGGAGTAGGCGATGATCCGCTTGATGTCGTTCTGCACGCAGCCGATGGTCGCGGCGAACAGGCAGGTGCTGGCGCCCATGAACGCGATGAAGCCCAGCGCGTGCGGCGCGTATTCCAAAAGGGGCGACATGCGCGCCATCAGGAACACGCCCGCCGTCACCATGGTCGCCGCGTGGATCAGCGCCGAAACCGGCGTCGGACCCTCCATCGCGTCCGGCAGCCAGGTATGCAGGCCAAGCTGCGCCGACTTGCCGGCAGCGCCGAGGAACAGCAGCACGCCGATGACCTCAAGGGAATGCCAGGTGCCGCCGAGCACATGGTAGGTGTCGCCGACGTGTTCATGGACGCGGGCGAAGATCTCCGGGAACTCGACGGAGCCGAACAGCAGGAACACCAGCGCGATGCCGACGGCGAAGAACAGGTCGCCGACGCGGTTGACGATGAACGCCTTCATCGCGGCGCGGCAGGCGCTCGGGCGGTCGTACCAGTAGCCGATCAGCAGGTAGCTCGCGAGGCCGACGCCCTCCCATCCGAAGAACAGCTGCACCAGGTTGTCCGCCGTGACCAGCATCAGCATGGCGAAGGTGAACAGGCTGAGGTAGCCGAAGAAGCGCGGGATCGTCGCGTCGTGGCTCATGTAGCCGACGCTATAGATGTGGATCAGCGTCGCGATGAACGTCACCATCGCGACCATCACCGCCGACAGCGTGTCGTAGCGCAGCGCCCATTCGACGTGGAAGCCCTCAACCTGCATCCAGGTGCCGAGCGGCACGGTGCCGGGCAGGCCCTCCCCGTCCAGGAACGGCAGGAAGCTCAAGGTGCCGCAGATCGCGGCGACGACCATGAGCAGGATGGTCACGGCCTGGCTGGCCTTGTCGCCGATATACGGGCCGAGCAGCCCGGCGGTCAGCGCGCCCAGCAGCGGGGCGAACACGGCGACGGCGTACAGCATCCGCTAACCCTTCATCAGATTGACGTCCTCGACCTGGATCGAGCCGCGGTTGCGGAAATACACCACGACAATCGCCAGCCCGATGGCCGCCTCCGCCGCCGCGACGGTCAGCACGAACAACGCGAACACCTGGCCCGCCAGGTCGTTCAGCGCCGAACTGAAGGCCACCAGGTTCAGGTTGACGGCGAGCAGGATCAACTCGACCGACATCATGATGATGATGACGTTCTTGCGGTTGAGAAAGATGCCGAAGATGCCG
>CAXSEX010000225.1:0-1434 GCA_964236415.1 uncultured Acetobacteraceae bacterium
GTACGGCTACTGCGACAGCTGCGGGGTCGAGATCGGCCTCAAGCGCCTGGAGGCCCGCCCCATCGCCACCATGTCCATCGAGGCGCAGGAGCGTCATGAGCGCATGGAGCGCGTGCACCGGGACGACTAGGGCGCAAGCCCGGCTCACTGCCCGGCCCCATTGACAGAACAATAACGCTGGATTCATCCAAAACGGCAGCTTAGGGTTGCAGGACTCACTTGGCAGAGGGTCCAGCCTCATGCGTGACGCCCCGCTCGCTCCCGCTGGATTGCAGCCGCCAACAGATGGCACCTCAGACCTCCGTGGACGGCGCGTCGTGTCGTGGCGTCAATGGGGAAAGGCCGGGGCCGGGGTTTACGACCGCGGCGTGGGGGAGGGGACCTGGCGAAGCGACCAGCACCGCCTCGTGCTCGCCCTGTCCCCGATGCCTCCCTTGCTGCTGCAGGTCGATGGCGGCCCGCCCCGGCAACTCGGGCCGAGTGCCGGGCCGCTGAGCTTCTACCCGGCCGGCCCTGCATACCGGACGGCAGGCAGCGGCTCGCGCTATGCCCACGTCTGCTGGGACGCCGGGCTTCATGGCAGGGTCGCGCCGGACCTGTCCCATCCGCCGCAGGTTGAGCCTGCGCTGACCTTTCCCGACCCCTTGCTGGCCCAGCTTCTCCGTTCCCTGGTTGAGGAGGTCGGCGAGAACCCGGCGGACCGCCTGCTCGCAGACAGCCTGATCATGGCCATCGCCATGCGCGTGGCCCAGCAATTCAAGACATTGCCGGACCGCCAGCCAGACCTGCCGCCCCAGCGCATGCGCCGCGTGCTGGAGTATATCGAGGCGAACCTCGGCGCGGAGCTGACCTTGGCCGAGCTGTCGGCGGTTGCCTGTCTCAGCCCCTGCCACTTTAGCCGCAGCTTCAAGGACGTGGTAGGGGTCGGCCCGCAGCGATACACGGTGCAGCGCCGGGTCGAGCGCGCCAAGATCCTGCTGCGGCACGGCAAGGAAAACCTGGCCGCCATCGCGGCGCTCGTGGGCTTTGCGGACCAAAGCCATTTCACCGCCGCGTTTCGACGGGAAACCGGCATCACGCCTGGACGCTTCCGCGCCGCCGCCACCTGAATCGCAAGATTTCAATAAAGAACCGCAAGCCGCTTCAAGGCCGGATGCAGCGGCGGCGCTAAGCCTTCGCCGTGATAGCGGCGGCGGCGGTATGAGCGACGGCGACAGCGCCCATCGGGCACAGGACCTGCGGGACCATGCGGCATCCCTCCTGCGCGAGGCGGCGGAATGCGGCGACCCCGCGCGGTGCGACGGCCTGCTCCGCGAAGCGATGGCCCAGCTCGACGAGGCACGCCGGCTGCTGGACCAGCTGGATGATGCGATTGGGCGCCTCGGCCCAAGCCCGACAAGGAGGATGCAATGACGCGCCTGCTGCTCGCCGCCT
>CAXSEX010000225.1:1534-7682 GCA_964236415.1 uncultured Acetobacteraceae bacterium
AGTGGGACACCCGCTGGCGCGACGGCGGCGCGCGCATGGACCTGCGGCAGCAGGGCGGGGAGGTGGCCGGGTCGTATCCGGCCTATGGCGGGCAGATCGCCGGCACGGCGCAGGGGCGCGAGCTGCGGGGCCGATGGACGGAGGGGCCGCGCTCCGGCCAGGTCACGTTCGTGATGGCGCCGGACGGCCAGAGCTTCATGGGCCGCTTCGAGACCGGCGAATGGTGGACCGGCGCGCGCGCGCAGGCGGCCGCGGGCGGCACGGTCCTGGACCAGGCGGGCGCGCGCCAGGCGTTGCGGAGCTTCGTCATGGCCGGCAACGCTGCCCGGTCGGGCGATCCCAACGAGTGGGCCAAGGCCGCCGCCGCCATGGATTTCGGCGAGGCCGGGCAGGCCATGGCGCCCGGGCAGAAGCTCGCCGCCGCGCGTTCCCTGTTCGAGCTGGTCGATCAGACCACTTTCCAACTCTTTGCAATTCCTGGCCGCCGCGCCGAGGGCGACCGGCTCGACCTGGAGCTGAAGCAGGCAGGCACCGGCGTGGTGCTGCCGCTCCGCCTCCTGCGCGGGGCGGACAAGCTGTGGCGCATCGCCATGCCGGAGGGCGACCTCGGCGCGCTGCGCGAGGCCCTGCTCGCCCGGTCCGGCGGGCGCCTGCCGCCGCCGGACGACTTCAAGCGCCGGGCGACTGCCCGCGATGCCATGCGCAGCTTCGCAGACGGCTTCGAGGATTGGGACGGCAGCGGGCGGGCGCAGGTGCTGGACAGCCTGGACCTGTCGCGGTTCAGCGGCGCCACCCGTGCCTACGAGGGGGAATTGGCGGCCGCCTACCTGAACGAGGCGATGGACCGCATCGGCCAGGTCGTGCCGCAGGAGATCCCGGACGACCCGCAAAGCCGCGTGCCCTACACCGTGTTCAGCCACCCGGCCGGCCAGATGGTGCTGGCGCCCGCCCCGCCCGGAGCCGGCCCCGGCAGCGAGGCCGCCGGCTGGCGCTTCACCGCCGACACGGTGCATTCGGCGCGGGAGCTTTACACCGCCATCGAGGACATGCCGGAGGTGCAGGGCGGCGCGCTGCCCGACGTGCCTTCCACCTACATGCGCGTCCGCCGCTGGGTGCGGGACGCCGCCCCCGCCTTGTCCGCCCGGATCGGCTCCTTGGAGGCGTGGCAGCTTGTCGGCGTGCTGGCGCTGCTGGCGGCGGGCTTCGCCATCGCCTTCGTAGCCGGCTGGATCGCGCTGGCGGTGCTGCGCTGGGCCGTGGGCGGGCGGCAGGCGTCGTCCGAGCGCGAGTTCCGCTGGCCGCTGCGCTTGGCCATCGCCTTGCTGATCTACCACTTCGCCGTCCCGGTGCTTGGCCTGCCGGAGGACGCCAAGCGCATCTCGACCGGTGCCACCGATGTGGTCCTGGCGCTGGCGGTGATGTGGGGCGGCTGGAAGCTGATCGACACCTTCGGCGCCAACGCCGCGCGCCGCGCCGGTGCGGGAACGGGCACGCTGGACGAGATCGTGGTCTCCCTGGTGATGGGCGCCTTGAAGCTGGTGCTGCTGGCGGGCGGGCTGGTGTTCATCGCGGAGGCGCTGTCGCTGCCCTACGAGGGCGTGGTCGCGGGCCTCGGCATCGGCGGCCTCGCGGTGGCCTTCGCGTCCCGGGAAACGCTGTCCAACGTGTTCGGCGCCGGCATCCTGGTGGCGGACCGCCCGTTCCGCCGGGGCGACTGGATCGAGGCCGGCGAGGCGAAGGGCACCGTGGAGCACGTCGGCATCCGCTCCACCCGCATCCGCACCGGGGAGGACAGCCTGCTGGTGGTGCCCAACGGCAAGCTGGCCGACGCGGCGGTGAACAACCTCGGCAACCGGCGGCACCGGGTGTTCAAGGCGAAGCTGCTGGTCAAGCATCCCACCGCGCCGGCCGCGCTGGTGGGTTTCATGGACGGCCTGCTCGCGCTCATGGCCGAGGTGCCGCACGTCCGGGCAGGCTCCGCGGCGGTAGGCGTGACCTCCGTTGAGCCGGACGGGATCGGGGTCGAGCTGAGCTGCGTCCTCGATGTCCGCACCCTGAATGACGAGCGGACAGATCGCACCGCGCTGATGCTCGGCGTGCTGCGCCTGGCCGAACGGATGCGGGTCCGGCTGAGCGAGCACGACCCCATGCCCGCTTCCGCGCTCGGAGCGGTGGCGGCTTAAACCTTCAATCCCAACATCTAAGGAGAACACGCCCATGACGATGTCGCAAAAGCTCTCGGCCGAGTTCCTCGGCACCTTCTGGCTCACCTTCGGCGGCTGCGGCAGCGCGGTGCTGGCGGCGGCGTTTCCGGAGCTTGGCATCGGCTTCGCGGGCGTGTCGCTCGCTTTTGGGCTGACGGTGCTCACCATGGCCTACGCGGTCGGCAACATCTCCGGCGGGCACTTCAACCCGGCGGTCACGGTTGGCCTGGCCGTCGCCGGGCGGTTCCCGGCCGCAAGCGTGGTGCCCTACATCGTCGTGCAGGTGGTGGCCGCCGTGGTCGCGGCGGGCGCGCTCTACCTCGTGGCCTCCGGCAAGCCCGGGTTCGAGATGGCGGGCTTCGCGTCCAACGGCTACGGCGACCTCAGCCCGGGCAAGTACAACCTCACGTCTGCCTTGGTGATCGAGGCGCTGCTGACCTTCTTCTTCCTGCTGGTCATCCTGGGTGCCACCAGCTCGCAAGCCCCGTCGGGTTTCGCGCCCATCGCCATCGGGCTGGCGCTGACGCTGATCCACCTGATCTCGATCCCTGTCACCAACACCTCCGTCAACCCGGCCCGCAGCACCGGCCCGGCGCTGTTCGCCGGCGGCGCCTACGTCGCGCAGCTTTGGCTGTTCTGGCTTGCGCCCATCGCCGGGGCGGCGCTGGCGGGCGTGGCCGGGCAGATGCTGTTCCGTGTGGGCGACCAGACCCTGCCGCGCGCCCTGTCGGCGCTGCCGGAGAAGACGCCCATCTCCTGACGCTCCCGCTTGGCGCTCCCGCCTGGCGATCACGTGCCGCCGGTCCAACAGGGGCCGGCGGCACGCCGGATGAAACGCAACAAAGGCAGCGATCCTTCGCTGAGCAGGAAACACCATGATGAAATCAGGACTTGTCATCACCGCACTGGCTACCTTGGCCACAGCCGGGCCAACGGTTCCGGCGGACGCGAAAGGGTGCATCAAGGGCGCCCTCGTTGGCGGCGTCGCGGGCCACTACGCGGGCCACGGGGTGCTCGGCGCGGTCGGCGGCTGCGTGGTCGGCCGCCGCATGGCCAATGACAAAGCCGCCCGCGACCGCGCGGCGCAGCAGCCGATCCCTTACGACGGCAGCAGCAGCCGTGATTCCAGCTACCGCCCAGTGCCGAGCGATCCCCGCTACAGCGGAACGAACGCCTCTGCTGCCGGCAACGACGGCAGCAACCTCGGGTCGCTCTACAATGGCGGCGCGTATCGCCGTTGAGCGAAGCGCATCGTGCAGGGTGGTCTATGCATCCTTGCCTATATTAAGGAAATGCAATGTTCGATGCTTTGAAAATGCTGGGGGCGTTGGCTGAGCAGCAGTCCACCCCCTCCGCCGCCAACCGGTTTGGCGCGGCGGTCCAGACGGGATCGAGCGGCGGGCTGCTGCAGCAGGTCATGGCGCAGCTTGGCGGAGGCGGCGGGCAGCAGGGTCCCGGCGCCATGCCGGGTGGGATGATGGGACAGGGCGCGGCTTTGGGATCGGGCCAGGCGCAAGGCGGTCTTGGCGGCGTGTTGGGCAACTTCGCCGACATGGCCAAGCGCGCCGCGGGTTCGCCGCGGCAGGAGCTTGGGAACAACAACCCGGCCGCGGTCGGCGGCCTTGGCGCGCTCGCGGGCGCGCTGCTGGGCGGCGGACGCGGGGCGATGGGGGGCGGGCTGATGGCCGTCCTCGGCAGCCTGGCCTATTCAGCCTTGCAAAGCCAGGGGGGTGCCGCCGCATCCCCGGCCGGCGCCCCCGGCATGGCGGGCGCGCTGGCGCCGAGCAACCACGACGTGCAGCGCAAGGCGATGCTCTTCATCCGCGCCATGGTCCAAGCCGCCAAGGCCGATGGCCAAGTGGATCAGCAGGAAACGCAGCGCATCCTGGGCAAGCTCGGCGAGGTCGGCAACGACAGCGAGGCGCGCGACTTCGTGGCCAGCGAGATGCGCCGCCCCATCGACATCGCCAGCCTGGTCCGCGATGTCACGACGCCGCAAGAAGCGAGCGAAGTCTATGCCGCGTCGCTCATGGCCATCGAGGTCGATACGCAGGCCGAGCGGGACTACATGTCCGACCTGGCCAGGGCGCTGAACCTGCCGGGGCCTGTCGTGGCCCAAATCCATTCAGCGCTCGGGGTGTCTGCGTAGGCCCTAAGATCAAGCCGGGGGCGACCCGGCGGCCGTCCTTCCGGCCGCCGGGTCGCCGCCTCAGAACGGCAGCAGCACGTCCAGCAGCTGCTGCCCGTAGCGGGGCCGCTGCACGTCCGAGATCTGCCCGCGCCCGCCATAGGTGATCCGCGCTTCCGCCAGCCGGTCGTGCCGCACCGTGTTGTCGCTGCCGATGTCCTGCGGGCGCAGCACGCCGCTGACCTGCAATTCCCGCAGCTCGTTGTTCACCCGCACCTCTTGCCGGGCGGCCACGGCCAGGTTGCCGTTGGGCAGCGCCTGGGTGATGACGCCGGCGAGCCGCAGCGTCACCGTCTCGTTGCGCTTGATCGCCCCGGTGCCGGTGGCGTTGCCCGCGCTGTTGGCGGACACGAGCTGGTTCGCGTTCAGCGCCTTGGCCAGCATCCGGGGCAGGGCGGCCTCGAAGCCCAGCAGGTTGGGCAGGCCCATGCTTTCCTGCCCGGTGCGGCCCTCGTTCGACTGGTTCTTGAGGTCGGCGGCGTCCGTGATGTTGACCAGGATGGTCACGATGTCGCCCACGGCGGCGGCGCGCTGGTCCTTGAAGAAGGCCCGGCTGCCGGCGCGCCACAGGCTGTTCGCCTCCGCCGGCGCCGCCTGCGGCCGGGGCATCGGCATGCTGATCGGGCGGTAGCCCGGCTCGGCGGTCGGGTCGCCGCTGGGCGTCATCGCGGGCGGGCGCCCGACTTCCGACAGCCGGGTCAGCGCGCCGCAGCCCGGCAGCAGCAGCGCCAGCGCCAACACAGCGTTCCTCATCGCGAGGCCACCTGCGGCAGACGGCCCGTGCTGTTCACCGGCCCGCTGCCCGGCAGCACCCGCGCCCGGCCCGGCCCCGTCACCTCCGCCTCCACCACGACATGCGACGCCGGGTTCACGACGTGGACCCGCTCGCCCACCCCCGCCGGCTCCATCGCGACGCCCTGCGCCGTCAACTGGATGCCGGGGGTGTCGAGCGCCAGCAGCATCGGCATGCCTTTCTGCACCACGACGGGCTTGCCCAGGTCAGCCAACTGGATGGGCTGGCCCGGCGACACCGAATGGCGCAGCGCCTGGCCCACCGCGTCCCGCATCGCGCGCACCACCTCGCCCTTGGCCTGCGTGGCGCGCATCCGCACCCATTCGAGGTCGTTCTTCTCGATCACGTCGCCGGGCAGCATGCGGCGGCGGGGCACCGGCAACTCGGCCATCTCCAGCACCCGGCCGGACAAGCGCAGCTGGGCGGCCGGCGCGTTGTCGGCCGTCACCCCCACCAGGGCGGTGAAGCGCCCGGTGCCGCCGTCGAACTCCAATTGCGTCACATCCACCTCCGTTGCAGCCCCCATGCCCACCATCGGCGCGGTGAAGCCCGGCAGTTCCAGATCCCCGTCCCGCGGCGCGCCCGCCGCCGCCAGCGCCGTGCGCAGCGGCCCCGTCACCTCGTCCCGGCCCAGCGTGCGGCCGGGGCGGTCCAGCACCGCGCGCTCGCCCGTGCCCATCGGGCGCCAATCGACGCCGTATTGCCGGGCGATGGCCTCCAACTGCCGGGCCTCCACCGTGATGCGCGCCCCGGGGGCGGGGGCGGGGCCGAGCGCCCGGCCGTCCGCGCCGTCGAACAGGTCCGCCAGGGTCACGACCGGGCCGGACAGGGTGACGAACGGCCGCAAGGTCGCCGCGGTCGCGGGAAACGCCGCGCAGGCCAGCAGCATCGAAAGGAGCTTCATCGCCGTCACCGCAGGTTCGTGAGGGTGGATTGCATCTGGTCGCTGGTCGTGATCACCCG
>CAXSEX010000226.1:0-4179 GCA_964236415.1 uncultured Acetobacteraceae bacterium
ACGGTGGACAGCTTCCTGCTCTGGCGGCTGACCGAGGGCGCGGTGCACGCGACCGACGCCACCAACGCTTCCCGCACCCTCCTGTGCGACATCACGGCAGGCGCTTGGCACGACGACCTGCTGGCGCTGTTCCGCATCCCGCGCGCCATGCTGCCGGAGATCCGCGACAGCGCCGGGGCGTTCGGCACCACCCGGTTGCTCGGCGGCGCGATCCCAGTGCGCGGCGTCGCCGGCGACCAGCAGGCGGCGCTGGTCGGCCAGGGGTGCCTGGCGCCCGGCATGGTCAAGGCGACCTACGGCACCGGCGCCTTTGTCCTGCTGCACGTCGGGTGCCGACCCGTGCCGTCCAGCCACCGGATGCTCGCGACGGTCGCGTGGCAGCGCGGCGGCGTGCGCGAGTACGCGCTGGAAGGCTCGATCTTCTCCGCCGGCACCGGGGTGCAGTGGCTGCGCGACGGGCTGGGCCTGGTGGGTCATGCCGCGGAGACCGGCGACCTGGCGGCGTCGGCCGACCCGGCGCAGGACGTTTACCTCGTGCCCGCCTTCACCGGGCTGGGCGCGCCGCACTGGGACAGCCACGCCCGCGCCTGCCTCAGCGGCATCAGCCGCGGCACCACCCGCCGCGAGCTGGCCCGCGCCGTGCTGGAGGGCGTGGCCTACCAGACCCGGGACCTGCTGGACGCCATGCTCAGCGACTTCGGGCGCGGGGGCGAAGTCGTGCTGCGCGTCGATGGCGGCATGACGGCCAGCGACTGGACGATGCAGTTCCTGGCGGACATGCTGGGCCTTCCCGTCGAGCGCCCGCGCTGCCTGGAAACGACGGCGCTGGGCGCCGGCTACCTCGCCGGGCTGGATGCCGGCATCTACCCGGAGCCTGAGGGCGTCCAGCAGCTTTGGGCGGTGGACCGCCGCTTCGCCCCGCAGATGGGTGCGGCCGAGCGCGCCCGCAAATACGCCGGCTGGCAGGCCGCGGTGGCCCAGGCGCTGCACCGGCCGGGCTGAGCCGTGCGCGTCGTGTTCCGCTGCGACGACGCGCTGCTCGGCCGCCTGCCGCGGCCGTGCGCCGCGGCGGAGGCCTTGCCGGACTGGCTGCGCGCCATGCCGCGCACGGCGGTGTCCGACATGCATCCGGACCCGGTGCGCACCGTCAAGCAATGCCCACCCTTCGTCGATGCGATGGCGCACGGCTTCGTCATCCCCTTGCCCTGCGACGTGGTGGTGCGCGGCGGAACCCTGTCCTGGGATTGGGACGTGCCGCCCTTGGCCGCCGCGCACCACCCCCGCGCGCCCGTCAGCTTCCACGCGCCGGCCCAGGTGAGCGGCACGCCGTTCCTTGCCGCGGACCAGGTGGTCGTGAAATTCAACAGCTTCTGGACCGTGACGCTGGAGCCGGGCTGGTCGCTGTTCGCCACCCATCCGGTGAACCGGGCGGACCTACCGTTCCGCCTGCTCAGCGGGCTGGTGGACGCCGACCGGTTCAACGCGGTCGGGCTGCTGTTCCCCGGCGTGTGGCTCGACCCGGCCTTCGAGGGCACGCTGCCGCGCGGCACGCCGGTCGCCCAGTGCTTTCCCGTGCCGCGCGCCCGGCTTGACCTGGTGCATGAGGGGTTCGGCGAGGAGGCCGCACGGCGCTACGACGCCCTGGCCGATGCGCTGCTGACCGCGCCGGGGGTGTATCGCAAGCGCTTCCGCTCAGGCCCGGGCGGCGAGGTCCCGGCGCAAGGCGGAGGGATGCAGCCAAAGGCGCCCGACGCCGGGTGACACCAGGGCCTGCGCGATCCGGCCGAACGCCTCCGGGCGCAGGCGCCAGGCCCGCGCATAGGCGTCGAGCGCCGCGTCCAGGTCGCCCGCTTCCTGGCAGGCGACGCCGAGGTTGAACGCGGCCTCGTGGAAATCGGGACGGACGGCCAAGGCGGCGCGGAATGCCTCGGCCGCGCCGGGACCGTCATGCAGGTCCTGGCACAGCACCCCCAGGCTGAACCAGGCCTGCGCCGCCGAGGGATCGCGCGTGACGGCCCGGCGCATGGCCTCCCGCGCCTCAGGCAGCCGCCCGCCAGCCCGCAGTGCCGTGCCGAGCCGGTGGGCAACGGCGGCCGTCGGCGCGCGCGCCTCCATCGCCGCGTAGGCCTCCGCCGCCCGGCCAAAGGCGACCTGCGCCGCCGCGGGCTGCTGCGCCAGCAAGGCGTAGCCCAACTCCTCCCAGCCCGGTGCGAACCCGTTGAAGGCCGAGAGCGTGCCGAGCAGCGCGTTGGCCGCCGGGTCCCGCCGGGCCAGCAAAAGGGAGCACAGCAGGAATGCCGGCTCCGGCGCGTCCGGCGCCTGCGACCGCGCTTCCTGGGCCAGGGCCAGCGCGCGGTCGGCCTCGCCCGCGTCCCGCGCCGCACGCGCGGCGGCCAGCAAGCCCGGCAGGATCAGGACCCCGCGAAGACCGGCGTGAACGGAAAGCTCCGGCCGGGGTGGCCCGTCATGCGGCTGCGGGGATCGGTGTCCCAATAGTTGCCGCCGGCCGCATCCTGCTGGCAGGCATAGGAACCGGCAGCCGTCTTGCCGTATTTCGGCTCGCCGCGACCATAGGCGAACCCCTCGTAACGGTCGGCCCAGACCACCGCATCCTGCCCGCACGCGAGCCGGGCCGCGTTCTCCGCCCCAAACGTCTGGATCGCGCCGAGCAGCAGGCCGGGATCGGCCGCGCCGGAGTTCTCGGCGCGCGCCGGGACCGCCAGCAGCAGCGCCACGAGAGCCAAGGCGTTCACGAGTTGCATGGGCATGCCGCGGAGCAGGGAAGGGTGCCCACCATGGTGCCGCAAATAGGCTTGCGAAGCCAGCCCACTCGCCTCGGGCCGGCCCGCCGCAGGCCGTGGCCATATAGCATCACCCGGCCCATGAAGTGATTGCCGCTGACTCCAACGTTTGCAGCAAACGTATTTGCGCTCAAACTCCTCGTGGCGAATATTGCAAATGGCATATAAGACTTCCGCGTCCAATCGGGAATACTGCGCGATGCAAAAAATCGCACTGCTGACAAATATTAGACAACATTGAAAGTGGCATAATTGAAGGGGGGAGTAGGATAAGTGCGCATCAGAGGGTTTGCCTTGGCTCGGCCGCTCCTGCAGCTTGGACTGGGCGGTCTGGCTTGCCTGCTGTTGGCTATGGGCACTGCGACAAGGGCAGGGGCGCAGGAGATCGAACCCTACGACTTCGTGCCGCTGCCTGCCGGCACCAACCTTGCCATTGGCTACTACGTCCATGGCCACAACACCGAATTCAACGTCGCCCGGGGAGGGACGATTAAAGGCTCCGGTCTTGAGGTCAACATCGGCGTCGCCCGCTATGTCCATTACGTCGATGTCGCGGGGTATCCGGCCACCCTCCAGATTATCCAGCCTTTCGGCTCGCTATCTGCCGCCCACGTCGACGGCCAAAGGCTCGGGAGTGCTTTCGGAGCGCAGAATATCCAGTTCCTGGCGTCCATCTGGCCCTACGTCAACACGACGACCAAGACCAACGTCTTCCTCGGAGGCTCCATCTATCCGCCGACCGGCACCTACGACAGGCGCTCGCCCATCAATGTCGGCGACAACCGCTGGCGCGGCGACGTCCAACTCGGACTGTCCCAGGGCCTCACCGACCGCCTCGCCTTCGACGTCAGCCTCGATGCGCAATTCTACGGCGACAACGGCGACTACTTTCCCGGCAACCGGCGGCTCAGCCAGGACCCGACCTACCGCGCGCAGGTCTGGGCCAACTGGCGCTGGAGCCCGGCGTTCACCACGTCCATCGGCTACGAGGGCTTCTTCGGCGGCTCGCAGCAGGTGAACGGGTTTTTTGACGGCAGCAAGACGGAAGAGCAGCGCCTGCGTGCTGCCGCTGCCCTGTTCCTCACGCCGCGGCTCCAGACGCTGCTCGAACTCAACCACGACGTCAAATCTGTTGGCGGCTTCAAGCAGGACTTCGGGACGACGCTCCGTGTCGTCTATGTATTCTGATCGCGCTTGAGGCAGGCGGGCGTTCGCGCCCGCCTGCCCCAGGGAACGGGGTATATGCGTACCATGAACACGACCTCACGCCTGTGGGCCGCCGCGGCGCTCCTGCTGCTGGCCGCCTGCAACAACCAAGATGCCAAGCCCACTTCCAGTGCCGCCAACCCGGCGGAGGTGCGGTTCACCACCGACGCCT
>CAXSEX010000226.1:4189-7665 GCA_964236415.1 uncultured Acetobacteraceae bacterium
GGTGCTCTAATAACCACTTCGAGCAAAGGGGTGCCCAAAGGACTCCCTTTGAACCCAGGGCGCCCAGCACGGCGAGGCTCGGCAGTTCGGTATTCCGACCGCCAAGCCGACCGCCACCAGCTCCGCCAGCCAGGCCGAGATCAACTTCACCACCAATGCCTATCAGATCATCGAGTTCGACCGCCAGGAAGGCGCGCTGGCCAGGACGCAGGCGCAATCGCCTGCCGTGAAGGCGATCTCGGATCAGCTCACCAGCCAGGCCAACGAGTTCGCCTCGCGCCTCGCGCCCACCGCGGCGGCAGCGTCCATCAAGCCGCCGTCCATCCTTCGCGACGATCTTCGCGTGCGCCTCGGGCACATGCGGCTCCAGCAAGGCCTGGACTTCGACCGCACCTACGTCGGCGACCAGATCGCAAGCCACGAGGAACTGCTCCGGATGCAGGGTGGCATGGACGAGGGCGGGGTCAGCCCGCAGTTCGCGACGCTCATGCGCGAGGGCACGAGCCTGGTGCGGGAGAACCTGGAAAAACTGCGCGCGCTGCAGCGCCAGGTGGGCAGCCCGCCCCGGGCCTAGCGCCGCGGCGCTGGGTCGATGGCGACGATGGTGAGGGTTACAAAGCAGGGCGCGGCAGCATCTATGCACTGTCCGGTGCAGCGGACAGCCGAACGGAGGAGCCAAGCTTGTCCAATCCCGCCCCAAGTTCCGTCCGCGTGCTCGTCGTGTTCTATTCCCGCAACGGCACGGTCGAGGCGCTTGCCGCCGCGGCGGCCGACGCGGCGCGGCAGGCCGGCGCGGACGTGCGGCTGCGCCGGGCACGGGAGGTAGCGGGGGAAGACGCCATGGGCCAGGTGAAGGGATGGCTGGACAGCGCCCGGCGGCAGAATGCGCTCTACGACGCGCCTGCCAAGGACGACGCGGAATGGGCGGACGCCATCCTGTTTGGCACCCCCTGCTACTTCGGCGCCATGGCCACCGAGCTGAAGAACTTCCTTGACCAGCTCGGCCCGCAATGGAAGCGCGGCGCGCTGGCCGGCAAGGTCGGCGGGGCCTTCGCCGCCGCGTCCTGGCCGCATGGTGGGACGGAGGTGGTCACGCTGTCGCTTTACGCGCCGATGGCGCACCTTGGCATGGTGATCCTGCCAACCGGCTACACGGACGAGGCGATGCTGGAAGCCGGGTCGCCCTATGGCGCCTCGGCGATCTGCGGCTCCGAGCACCGCCCGCCCAGGAAGGAGGACCTGGAAGCGGTCCGACACCAGGGCCGCCGCATGGTTGCGATCACCCGGGCCATGGTCGCCGCCGGGGAAATGCCGAACCGCGGCGGGTAACCCGCTAACCCTTGCGGCCCGGACGCTTCGGCGGCCTCGGCCCGGCGGGCGCTCCGGGCAGCGGCGCCCATCCTGACAGCTCCTGCAAGGCCGCAGGTTGCGTCAGCGTGACCGTGCCATTCCGTATATCCAGCAGCCGATCCCGCCGCAGCTGCTGCACGGTGCGGTTGACGTGGACGACACTGAAGCCGAGCACGTCGGCGAGCACGTCCTGGGTGAGCGGCATGGCGAAGCTGTCGACGTCCGCCAGGCCCACGCGATCCAGCCGTTCGCGCAGTTCCAGCATCAGGTGGGCGAACCGCCCGCATGCGGTCTGCCGGCCCAGCCGCACGACCTGATCGTAAAGCAGCATGTCGTGCAGGTGCGCCATGACGCGGACGCTGTGCGCCAGGCCGAGATGCGCCGGCTCGGCGGCGGCTGCGGCCTCCACGAACGGCTGGGCGCTCACGGTTTCCAACTCGGTCAGCGCCGCGACGGCGCAGGACGACGGCAGCCGGACCGGCATCAACGGCGCGATAAGGTCGCCGGGCAGCTTGAGGCTGACGATCTGCCGATGCCCGTCAGGAAGCAGGCGGTACTGGCAGGCCCACCCCGCCACGATCATGCGCGGCGACGGGGGCGGTGCGCCCGCGATATAGAGATCCCGGTAAGGCGGATGGTAGCGCGCGGCCTCTGCCAGGTCGCTCAACAGCTTCAGTTCCGCAGCCGATAGGCTCGCGAAGGCGGAGAAATGTTCAACCAGCACGCGGAAATGGCTGGGCTGGCCATCATAGCTGTCCGACATCAGCGTGCCCGCGTTAACAAATGACAAGTGGACAGCCTAAGCTTGCAGGCCGTGACGAGCAGCCGCTCTCCGGCTTGTTGCATATATATGCGCTGCGCATTGCATCTCTCGATTGTGGGAACGCTCATCAGCACATTAGTCTGATTTGCATCTCTGCAAGGTAAACAAAACAGCAGCCAGGAGCTTGTTCACGAGAGTGCAACGTACGGAGGTGCGGCGTCGTCTTTTCTGATTGACCGTATCATTCCGGATTTTATACTTTCGCGTCACAACGTCGAGATTGTCGTGCGGCGTGACAAGTCTCGGCACCATCGCTGCTGCGCCGGCATGGGAGCCTGCACAAACACGCTGGACGAGCATTGTTCGTTCCAGATTGGAAAAGGCGTCGTGGATGCGATAGTTCCATCCCAGGCCGGCGACGTGCGAAGAAAGCCGCCTGCATGGACCAACGCGCGCCAGGCCAGGGCGAGCCGGGATCGGGGGGAGACCGGGATGATCAACCCAATCTACAGCCTTTCGGGCTTTTGCGTGGGCGCGCTGGTCGGCCTGACCGGCGTGGGCGGCGGCTCGCTGATGACGCCGCTGCTGATCTTGCTGTTCGGGGTGCACGCGGCGGCCGCGGTCGGCACGGACCTGCTGTTCGCCGCCTGCACGAAGACGGTCGGCGTCGCGGTGCATGCCCGCACCCACACCATCGACTGGCGGATCACCGGGCTTCTGGCCTCCGGCAGCCTGCCCATGGCGGCGCTGACCATCGCGACGCTGCACCAGCTCCACCTCCGCGCCGAGGCGCTGTCCCAGGTCGTGACCCCGGTGCTCGCGGTGGCGATCCTGTTGGCGGCCCTGCTGGTGCTGTTCCAGAAGCGGGTCATGCAGGCGGCCACCGCCTATGGCGACCGCATCGCGCCGGCCAGGCAAACCATCTTGACGGTCGGCGCCGGCTGCGTCCTGGGCGTGCTGGTGACGCTGTCCTCGGTGGGTGCCGGAGCCTTGGGGGTCAGCGTCCTGGCCCTGCTCTACCCGCGCATGCGGATCGCCCGGATCGTGGGGTCCGACATCGCCCATGCCGTGCCGCTGACCCTGCTGGCCGGCGCCGGGTACTGGCTGCTCGGCGCGGTTGATTGGCACCTGCTCGGGTCGCTGCTGGCGGGGTCGGTGCCGGGCGTCATCTTCGGCAGCCTGCTCGCGGCCCGGGTCTCGGCCTCTGCCATCCGCGGCACGCTGGCGGCGATCCTTTGCGTCGTGGCGGCGAAGTTGCTGTTCTGAAGGAGGTGGGTCCTGGTATGGCGGCACCCGGCGCGCGGAGCGCCTAGAGCATGTTCGGATCAGATGGAGACATATCCTGAGTTCCTGATGTAGTTGG
>CAXSEX010000227.1:0-7601 GCA_964236415.1 uncultured Acetobacteraceae bacterium
CGGTGCGGGCAATGGCGGCGGGGGCGGAGCAGGAGACGGTGGGGCAGGAGGAGGCGGACTGGGCGGCTCCGGCGTGGGTGGCGCGGGCGCGGGAACCGGCGGTGCTGGCGCAGGAACGGGTGCTGGCGGCGCTGGGGCACGCTGGACCGGGGCTGGCTCGAACTGCACGGTCACGGCCGTCGCCTCGGCGTCCGGCTCGGGGGGCAAGCGGGGCCGCAGGGTCACGAGGACCGCGAACAGCACCACGGCATGAAGCAGGAAGGAGAGCGCGCCGCCGCGGCGCAGGGTCGGGGTCATGGCGGCGACGGGCGGCTTCCGCGGCCCAGGTCCTAGCCGCGGCCCTGGCGGCGGGGGGCTGCGGCGGCGGGCGGCTGGGCGGCGCCGGGCTGCGGCGGCGTCCCGGGCTTGGCGGCGGCCGATCCGCCGGTCTGCTCCGCCAGCAGCGCCACCTTGGTGAAGCCGCCCTGGGTGATAGTCGCCATCACCTCCAACACGCGGCCGTAGTTGATGCCTTTGTCGCCCCGCACGAAGATGCGGCGGTCCGTCTTGTTGTCGGACACCGCCTGTAGCTTGCTGACCAATTCCGGCAAGGTCGCCTCCGCATCCTGCAAGAAGATCTTGCCCTCCGCGTTCACCGACACGGTCAGCGGGTCGGCGTCCTGGTTCAGCGGCGCGGCGCTGGTCTTGGGCAGGTCCACCGGCACACCGGAGGTCATCAGCGGGGCGGCCACCATGAACACGATCAGCAGCACCAGCATGACATCGACAAGCGGTGTCACGTTGATCTCGGCGAGCGGCCCGGCCATGCTCAGGTCCTTTCCTCGGACTGCCGGGACAGGATGGCGGCGAACTCCGACCCGAAGCCCTCCATGCGGGCAGCGAAGCGGGACAGGTCGTTGCTGAGCTTGTTGTAGGCCAGCACCGCCGGGATCGCCGCCACCAGGCCGATGGCGGTGGCGAACAGCGCCTCCGCAATGCCGGGCGCCACCACGGACAGGTTGGTGTTGCGGCTGGATGCGATGGCCGAGAAGCTGCGCATGATGCCCCACACGGTGCCGAACAGGCCGATGAACGGCGCGGTGGAGCCGACGGAGGCGAGGAACACCATCCATCGCTCCATGCGGTCCATCTCGCGCTGGATGGTGACGGCGACCGTGCGGTCCACGCGGTCCCGCACGCTGCCGCGGCTCATGTCGGCCCCGGCCACCCGGGCGCTGCGCCGCCACTCGCCCATGGCGGCGCCGAACACGGCCGCGATGGGATGGGCGGGCTTGGCGCCCTCCCCCTCATACATGTCGTCCAGGCTGCCGCCGGACCAGAACCGGTCCTCGAACCCGTCCGCCGCCCGGTTGGCCCGGCGCAGCGTCATGACCTTCTCGAACACGATGGCCCAAACCCACACGCTGGCGAGCAGCAGCAGGACCAGCACGGTCTTGACCACCAGGTCCGCTTGCAGGAACAGCCCGACAATCGACATGTCGCCCGTCACCAGGCTTGCCCCATCCACCACACGATCCAACTCAAACCCCCTCCGCCTTGCCGGCCAGCGCCACGCGCCAACGGTCCGGAATCCGCGCTGGCCGCCCGTCCGCCTGCCGCACGCAGGCGAGCTTGATGTCCAGGGCCGCCACGGCCTGCCCGGCGACCTCGAATTGTTGCTGCATGTTGATGGACGCGCCCCCCATCGCCCATGGGCCTGTGACCACGACGAGTTCGTCGTCGAGCCGTGCCGGCCGCAGGTAGCCTATCTCCGCGCGCCGCACCACAAAAGACAGCCCGTGCCCGGCGACCAGCTCCGAGTGCGGCACGCCGGCGTCCCGCAGCGCCTCCGTCCGGGCGCGCTCGGCGAAGGCCAGGTAGCGCGCGTGGTAAATGACGCCGCCGGCGTCGGTGTCCTCGTAGTAAACCCGCAGGCACAGACGGAACGTGGTCACTCCGGAGAGGCCGGGTCAACGGCGTGGTCGCGCAGCAGGTCGAGCTGCGGCTGGCTCGGGGGCGCCAGGCCCAAATGGCGCCACCCCGCCTCCCCCAGCATCCGCCCGCGGCTGGTACGGAGGATCATGCCTTCCTGGATCAAGTAGGGTTCGATCACGTCTTCCAGCGTGTCGCGCGCTTCCGCCAGGGCGGCAGCCAGGGTCTCGACTCCGACCGGCCCGCCCGCGTGGTGCTCGGCGATGCGGCGCAGGTAGCGGCGGTCCATGGCGTCGAGGCCCAGGCGGTCCACCTCCAGCCGGGTCAGCGCCGCGTCGGCCATCGTGCGGTCCACCGGGTCCTGCCCCGCAACCGTCGCGAAGTCCCGCACCCGGCGCAGCAGGCGCCCGGCGATGCGCGGCGTGCCGCGGGACCGGCGGGCGATCTCCGCCGCGCCCTCGGCCGTCAGGTTGAAGGCAAGCTTCTCCGCGCCGCGCGCCACGATCAGTTCCAACTCGGCATAGGTGTAGAAGATCAGCCGCAGCGGGATGCCGAAGCGGTCGCGCAGCGGCGTCGCCAGCAGCCCGGCGCGCGTCGTGGCGCCCACCAGGGTGAACGGCGACAGGTCGATCCGCACGCTGCGCGCCGCCGGGCCTTCCCCGATGATGAGGTCGAGCTGGAAATCCTCCATCGCGGGGTACAGCACCTCCTCGATGGCGGGCTGCAGGCGGTGGATCTCGTCGATGAACAGCACGTCGCGCGGCTGCAGGTTGGTGAGAATGGCCGCGAGGTCGCCGGCCCGCTGGATCACCGGGCCGGAGGTGGCGCGGAATCCCACGCCCAGCTCCCGCGCCACGATCTGCGCCAGCGTCGTCTTGCCAAGGCCCGGCGGCCCGTGCAGCAGCACGTGGTCCATCGCCTCCGCCCGGCCGCGGGCAGCCTGGATAAAAATGCGCAGGTTCTCCCGGCTCGCCTTCTGCCCGATGAACTCTGCAAGCGTCTGCGGACGGAGGCTCGCCTCCCCGGCGTCGTCCTCCCCGCGGGCGGGGTCGAGGGTGCGGTCGTCGCTCACTGGCGCATCTCCGATGCGACACTCATTTAATGGCCAGCTCCCGCAGGCTGTCGCGGATCACCTGGTCCACCCCGGCGCCCTCCCCCAGCCCGGCCATGATCCGCACCACGACGGGATACGCCTCCGACCGGCGGTAGCCGATGTTGACCAGGGCGGACAGCGCGTCCGCCTCCGTGCCGCCTTCAGGCGCGACGGGGACCGCGAAGCCGGGTCCGGCCGGCATGGTGCCCGCCTTGTCGCGAAGCTCGCTCAGCAGCCGGATCGCGAGCTTCGCGCCGACGCCGGGCGCGCGGGTCAGGCTGGCCCGGTCGCCGGCGGCGATGGCGTTGATCAGGCCGTCCGGCGGCAGCACGGACAGGATGCTCAGCGCGACCTTGGCGCCGACGCCCTGGACCGTGAGCAGCAGGCGGAACCATTCGCGCTCCGCCGGGTCGGCAAAGCCGTAGAGGGTGATGGCGTCGTCCCGCACGTGCGTCTCGATCAGCACGCGCGCCACCGCCGGCGCGGGCGGCAGCGCCGAAAGCGTCCGGGTGGAGGCCTGCACCAGGTAGCCCACGCCGTTCACGTCGATGATGCAGCTCCCGGCGTCCAGCGCATCGACCCGGCCATTCAGCAGCGCGATCACGCCATGACCGTGCCGGCGACGACGCGGAGCCGGGTGGCGCGGTGGTGGGCATGGCAGATCGCGACGGCCAGCGCGTCAGCGGCGTCCGCCCGGCGCAGGGTGGCGCCGGGCAACAGGCGGCGGACCATCAGCGCCACCTGCTCCTTGGTGGCGCCGCCGGTGCCGACGACGGCCTGCTTCACGCCCATCGCGCCGTATTCCGAGACCAGGATGCCCGCCATCGCCGGCGCCAGCAGCGCGACCCCGCGGGCGTAACCGAGCTTCAAGGTCGCGGTGCCGTTGCGGTTCACGTAGGTTTCCTCCACCGCCGCCTCGTCCGGACGGTGCTCCCGGAACAGCAGGGTGAGCGCGTCGTGCAGGAACTTCAGGCGGTGCGGCACGCTGTCCGTGTTGTCGGTGGCAATCACGCCGTCCGCCACGTGGCGCAGCCGGTTGCCCTGCACGTCGATCACGCCCCAGCCGGTGAAGCGCAGCCCGGGGTCGATCCCCATCAGGCGCGCGCCCGCCCCCATCAGGCCGACAACGCCTGCAACACGGAGTCGGGGATCTCGAAGTTGGCGTAAACGTTCTGCACGTCGTCGTTGTCCTCCAGCGCGTCGATCAGCTTCAGCAGGCTGGCGGCGCGCTCCTCGTCGAGCGTCACCGTCGTGCCGGGCCGCCAATCGAGGCGGGCCGCGGCGGGCGGGCCGAACCGGGCCTCCAGGGCGTCGCGCACCGCCTGCCAGTCATCAGGGGCACAGGTGACCTCGTGCCCGTCCAACCCGCTCTCGGCGTTGTCGGCCCCGGCGTTGATGGCGGCTTCCAGTACGGCATCGGCGGTGGCGGTCTCCGGCGGGTATTGGATGACGCCCAGGCGCGTGAACATGAAGGCGACGGAGTTGGTTTCCCCCAGCGCCCCGCCGTGCTTGTTGAACGCGGCGCGCACGTCGGAGGCGGTGCGGTTGCGGTTGTCGGTCAGCGCCTCCACGATCACGGCGACGCCGGCGGGGCCGTAGCCTTCGTAGCGCACGTCCACGTAGTCCTCGCCGCCCGCGGCGCCGGTCGCCTTCTTCACCGCGCGCTCGATGGTGTCGCGCGGCATGTTGGCGCCGCGCGCCTCCGCCATGGCGGCGCGCAGCCGCGGGTTGGCGGCGGGGTCGGGCAGGCCGATGCGGGCGGAGACGGTGATCTCGCGGATCAGCTTGGCGAACTGCCGGGCGCGCCGGGCGTCCTGCGCGCCCTTGCGGTGCATGATGTTCTTGAATTGGCTATGGCCGGCCATGGAGTCGGGTCTTTATCTGGTGGGTGTGGCAATAGGTTTAGCAGGCAGGGTGAGGTGTTGGAACCTGGGCTGGCGTGAAGCAATTTCCTTCTTTGGATTCCCTTATCGACCAGAATGGACGATTGCAAGGTTCACAACAAGCGCATTACAAATCCATCTGACGCTTCAAATTGCTTCTTTGCTCAGTTTGCTGGATGTAATGATTTATGCCGAATGAATGTGAGACTTACACAAGAACCGGCGCTGCCGAAGCTATACGGTTCTACGGCCAAAACTACGATATTTTGCAGTCATATCTTTTATCTCCGGAGGCAGATAAGATAATACTTAGAAGTTTGGATAAACGGTTCTGTAGGTTCTGTGAAAGGCAGCCGCCTGATGCTATTTTTAAGGATATTGCTCACGTAATTCCGGAGATGCTGGGAAACAAGACGTTATTTTGTGCCTTTGAATGTTACGAGTGCAATCATTTTTTTGGAAACAGCATAGAAAACAACCTTGGAAATTGGTCAAAGCCTACACGAACTCTCACCCGTATTAGGGGAAAGAACAAGGTGCCCACCCTCACAAAAGGCTCGAGTGGTGGATGGCGTATTGAAGCCGGACCTAACGGGTTAGATGTCAAAATAGACGAGGGTGACACGATCGTCACGGTGGACCAAACTGTCAAAGAACTGACCTTTAGGCTTCGAAGAGCTCCTTACATTCCAGTCGCTGTGTTTAAAGCGTTCATGAAAATAGGGCTTACCCTTCTTCCGGAAGATGAAGTCGTCAACTTTAAGCACGCCCTGCGCTGGATACGCGACACAGATCACTCTCGTCTTCCTTGGAAATTTCCAGTGTTTTACACATTTCAGCCAGCCCTACCCCTCCCTGAGTTCTTAGCAGCGCTTATTCTTCAAAGAAAGACACATGTTCAAAATCTACCTTACATATTTCTTATTCTGAGCTATGGCAATGAAACATTTCAGGTGATGATCCCATCTGTCGAAAAGGACGCAGGAGTACTAGGCCGCCCGTTCCACATACCTCGATTTCCTGTGGCCACGGAGGCTGCTACCCGCATGACGCTTCCCCCGGAGCATGCCGACATAAACCTTTGTGGATGCCAAACCATCAAAGACGATGTCCTAGAATTCGTAATGTCGGTTGCGGATATCGTTTATAGCTCGACCCCTGACGGCACGCTCAGCGAAGCGGGACACTCGGTTTAAAACTCGATGTTAATGGGCATTGCCTGCGACAGCCTTCCCCCCTGCCGCACCGGCTCCACGCTGACCGCCAGCCCTCTCCGGTCGTCCGTCACCACGAACAATCCGCAGCCCGTCGCCTCCCCACCCGCCGGCTGTAGGCGCTCGCCAGGCATCTTGGACCAGAACCGCGCCGCCGCGCCCTCCTTAGCCATGCCGATCACGCTGTCGTAGTCACCGCACATGCCGGCGTCCGATTGGAACGCGGTGCCGCCCGGCAGGATCTGGTGGTCGGCCGAGGGGCAATGCGTGTGGGTGCCGACCACGAGCGACACCGAGCCGTCGAAGGAATGGGCATAGGCCATCTTCTCGCTCGTCGCCTCCGCATGGAAATCGGCTACAATTGCCGACACGCTGGCGCCCAGCTTGTAGCGCGCCAGCAGTTCCGCCGTGCCGCGGAATGGGCAGTCCAGCGCGTCCATGAACAACCGGCCCATGGCGTTCAGCACCAGCGCACGCCGCCCGTCCGCCAATGCCACGACGAACGACCCGGCGCCCGGCGTGCCCGGCGGGAAGTTCAGCGGCCGGATCACCCGCGGCTGCTGCGCGATGTAGGGGATCAGCTCGCGCCGGTCCCAGGAATGGTTGCCGAGCGTGATCACGTCGGCGCCCGCGGCGAACAGGGCCTGCGCCATGTCGGGCGCCAGGCCGAAGCCGTGGCTGGCGTTCTCCCCGTTCACCACAACGAGGTCCGCCAGCAGCGCCGCCCGCAGCCGCGGCAGGGCGGCGGCCACGGCGTCCCGGCCGGACCGCCCAACCACGTCGCCCAGAAACAAGATGCGCATGTTCAGTCCTTCGGAAGCAGGAGGCCGCGCTCGGTCGCGACGGCTTGGAGCGGGATGTCATGCGCTTCCGCCGCCACGCGATCCACGCGCTGGGCGGCAAAGGCGCAGCCGATGGCGGCGCGGCCGGGCAGGCCGGCAAGGGTCCGGTCGTAGAAGCCGCCGCCATAGCCCAGGCGCCGGCACCCGGCGTCGAAGGCCAGTAACGGCACGAGCAGCAGGTCGGGCGCCATGGCTTCGCCGGACGGCCGGACGGTGCCGAATCGTTGGCGGACCAGCACATCGCCGGGCCGCCAACGCTGAAAACTCAAAGGGTTGCCGCGCGCCGGCGTTACGGGGAGCACAATCGGATGCCCCCGGCCGGCCAAGGCCAGCAGCAGCGGACGGATATCGATCTCACCGGCCAAGGGCCAGAACCCGGCAACGACCGAGCGGGGCCGGAAACGCCAGCCCGCCAGGAGCCGCCCGGCCAGGTGCACGCCCAGCGCCGGGTCCTGTCCGGCCCGGGCGGCGATGGCGGCGGCGCGCTGCTGCTGCTTGCTGTGCATGGAGGAATACGGAGCCACCCTGGCCGTTGGCGTCTCACCCTCCCGAAGCCTGCTTGCGCAGGTGGGCGCCGGTTGCCATGACCACGATCACAGCAGCGCCAGCTCCCGTGGGAGTGCTTATTGGCCCCGGGGGTGAAGTACCTGACGCACCG
>CAXSEX010000228.1:0-7577 GCA_964236415.1 uncultured Acetobacteraceae bacterium
AGTCGTTTTTGGCGCGCGGCCGCCCCACCAACCCCGCGCGCATACCGGTCAGCCCGAAGGGCTGCCGATATTACTGGAACGGCAGGTAGCGGAAGCTGACCATGACGATGTTGTTGTCCGTTCCGTTGTTGCCCTGGCCGCCGCGCGGCGCGAGGCCGGCGAACACGTCGCGCCGGACATAGGCGTACTGCGCGCCGACCTGCGCCGTGCCGTAGCCGCCGTGCAGGATGCGCCACCAGGCGCCGAGCGTGCCCTCGACCAGCCCCGACGTGTTGGCCGTGCACCCCGCCGTGCTGAGTTCCGTGTAGCACCCGGCGTTGGAATAGAGCGGGCTGCCGTAGCCGTAGCCCTTCCCGGCTTCGGTGAAGCTGCGCCGGGCCGTCTGCTCCGTCCCGACGTAGCCATACAGGTCCACCGTGGGGACCGGGTGGCCGACCACCCCGACCAGCGCCGACAGCCCCGGCAGCGGCACGGGCGCGCCGGACTGGGACAGGACCGAGTCCGGAAGCTGGCCCGACCCATACCGGCCGATGCCGTATCCGGCGAGGATGCTGCCGCGGAGCGACGCCTTGCCTCCCAGGAAGGGCACGCTCGCCGCGAGGCCGCCGCCGCCAGCCAGCGCCGTGTTGTTGCGGCCGCTGCCGGCGACGCTCACCCGGTCGTGCAGGAAGCGCGCGATGCCGAAAGCCTCGAAGTGGCCGAAGCTGGGGTCGTAGGCCACCTTGGCGATGATGTCGGGCGCGATGTCGGTGCTGTAGTTGACCGTGGAGGCCAGGATGCCGGACCCGGGGTTCTGGTAGTTGGCCGTGCCGCCGATCGTGCCGGCGCCATTCGGGCCGACATAGACCATGTTCTGCGGCTGCTCCAGCGACAGGCCGGCCCAGAGCTTGTGCTCCGCAAACTCCTTGACTACCCGGATCTGCGGCTGGCGCGCCCAGTTGAAGCCGACGACGTACTGCGCGTCGATGGTGAGCGGGATGTCCTCCCGGCGGGGCGTGATGCCGACCTGCTGCTGGGTCAGCAGGCTCCAGCTTTGGCCGCCGAGGATGTGGAGGCCAAGGTCGGCGTTGTCGTAGGTGCCGTAGGCTTGGCGGAGCCGGAGGTTGTAGCTGTTGGACTCGTTCTGGTTGGCGGTGGGCGAGCCGCCCTGGAAGTCGGTCTCGAAGTAGGCGGCCAGCTTCTGCGTGGGCGAGATGTTGCCTTCGGCCAGCAGCGAGATGCGGCTTTGACGCGACGACCCCCGGAACTCGTTCTCGTGATTGAGCGCCGAGGTGGGGAACGGGATGCCGGTGTTGAAGTTGGAAGCGATGTCGGCGACCTCGTTGCGCGTCCTGAAGATGCCGGCCGCCTCGATGAAGCCGCCCAGGGTGATGCTGACGCCGCCGAGGCGGATCGTGCCGTTGGGCGTCGGGTTGGGCGTCGTCGAGGCGTTCTGCTCGCCCGTGGTTTCCCCGCCCGCCCGGGTGTCGCTCAGCCCGCCGTCGCGCGGCGGCGCCGTCGTTGCCAGGCCCCCCTGGGCGTTGGCCGTGCCGGCCGCGGCTGGCTGCCCGGCGCGGCCGCCCGGCGTGGCCTGGGCTGCGGCGCGGGCCTGGGCGGCTTCCTGACGCGCGGCCCGGACTTGGGCGTCGCGGGCGGCCAGGTCGCGCCGCATCGCGCGCAACTCGTCCTGCAAGCCGCGAATCTGCGCCTCGATCGCGTTCATCCGCCCGGCCGCGCCGTCGGCGGGCTGCGCCATCGCCCGGCCGCCGGTTACGGCGGCGAGCAGCGTGCTTGCAAGGAGAATGGACCGCCACGCTCTGACCGGATGCACCATGTCCGCCTCCGACGTTAATTGCTTGTGACACGGTGTATCGAGTGTTGCCTCAAAAGGTGGAAGCCCTGCAAATGATATAGTTTTATGTCAGGCAGGCGCTTCCGTTGCACGTCCGGCCCTGCCTCAAGAACGCCCGCAGGCCTTGCCGCCTCGCACGGGATGCGATAGCACCCGGCCATTGTTTCGGGTGGCCGGGCGCCTTCCCTGACGCCTTTTGTCCGCACCCCGGCATGTGGACCCCGCAGCAGGAACCCTTATTCCCATGGCACGCAACAAGATCGCCCTGATCGGCGCCGGCCACATCGGCGGCACCCTCGCCCACCTGATCGGGCTGAAGGAGCTGGGCGACGTGGCGCTGTTCGACGTGTTCGGCGGCGTGGCGGCGGGCAAGGCGCTGGACATCATGCAGTCCAGTCCCGTCGATGGCTTCGACAGCCACATGGTGGGCGGCAGCGACTATTCGGCCATCGCCGGGTCGGATGTGGTGATCGTGACTGCCGGCTTCCCGCGGCAGCCCGGCATGAGCCGCGACGACCTGGTGGCCAAGAACGCCGGCGTGATCGCGACCGTCGCCGACGGGATCAAGACCCACTGCCCCGGCGCCTTCGTGATCGTCATCACCAACCCGCTCGACGCCATGGTGTGGGTGATGCAGCAGAAGTCCGGCCTGCCGCCCCACATGGTGGTCGGCATGGCCGGCGTGCTGGACGGCAGCCGCTTCCGCCTGTTCCTCGCCCATGAGTTCAACGTGTCGGTGGAGGACGTGACCGCCTTCGTGCTGGGCGGCCACGGCGACACCATGGTGCCGCTGGTGCGCTACAGCACCGTCGCCGGCATCCCCGTGCCGGACCTGGTGAAGATGGGCTGGACCACGCAGGAGAAGATCGACGCCATCGTCGCCCGCACCGCGAACGGCGGCGGCGAGATCGTGAAGCTGCTGGAAAGGGGCAGCGCCTTCTACGCCCCGGCGGCCAGCGCCGTCGCCATGGCCGAGAGCTTCCTGCGCGACAAGAAGCGCGTGCTGCCGGCGGCGGCGCACCTGTCCGGGCAATACGGCGTGAACGGCCTGTATGTCGGCGTGCCCGTGGTGATCGGCGCGGGCGGTGTCGAGCGCATCATCGAGATCGCGCTGGACGGGGCCGAGCAGGCGGCGTTCGACAAGAGCTGCGCCTCCGTCCAGGAGCTGATCGACGCGAGCCGCAAGCTGGTGGGCTGACCCCGCCGCCTGCCCATGCGCTGCCCCTCCCATGCAAGATAGGCAACCCTGGCAGCGCACCAGGTCGGATCAGCTATGCCCATCTTTTGCAAAGCGCGCTTCGGCGCCTGATGATGTCATGAGGAACCACGCATGCCCGGCGTAGATGTGCTCGCCCAAGCGTTCAACGGCGGCAACGCCGCTTTCGTTGCCGATCTGTACGCGCGCTGGGCCGCCAACCCGGCTAGCGTCGATCCCAGCTTTGCCGAGCTGTTCGGCGCCCTGAACGACGAGGCCCGCGGCATCCTGACCGACGCGAGCGGCGCGTCCTGGGCGCCCCGGCATTTCGACGTAGCCGAGCCGGAGCCGGCGAAGCCTGAGCCAGCGAAACTTGGGGCGAGGGGCGGCAAGTCCGCGCCGGCGCCGGGCGCCCCTGCCCCCGAGCAGGTGCGCGCTGCGGCGCTCGACAGCCTGCGCGCGTTGATGCTGATTCGCGCCTACCGCGTGCGCGGCCACTTGGAGGCGAATCTCGACCCGCTCGGCCTGCAACTGCCGAAGTCGCATGCCGAGCTTGACCCGGCCAGCTATGGCTTCGGGCTGGGCGACCTGGACCGTCCTATCTTCATCGACAACGTGCTCGGCCGCGAAACCGCCACGGTGCGGGAGATCACGGGCATCATCCGCGCCAGCTACTGCGGGCCGATCGGCGTCGAGTTCATGCACATCCAGGACCCCGAGCAGAAGAACTGGATCCAGCGCCGGATCGAGGGCGCGCCCTGGGTGGGGAGCTTCGATCCCGCCGCCAAGCGCACCATCCTCGCGCAACTGACGGAGGCAGAAGGCTTCGAGGCGTTCTGCCAGAAGCGGTATGTCGGCACCAAGCGGTTCGGCCTGGAGGGCGGCGAGGTCACCATCCCGGCGCTGCACGCGATCATCGACACCGCGGCGCGCGCCGGGGTGCGGGAGATCGCCATCGGCATGCCGCACCGCGGGCGGCTCAACACCCTGGTCAACATCGTCCGCAAGCCGTTCACCGCCATCTTCAGCGAGTTCGGCGGCAACAGCGCGCAGCCGGACGACGTGCAGGGGTCGGGCGACGTGAAGTACCACCTCGGCACCAGCACGGACGTGGAGGTGGCCGGGCACGACGTGCACATCTCCCTGCAGCCGAACCCGTCGCACCTGGAAGCCGTCGATCCCGTGGTGGTCGGCAAAGTGCGGGCGCGGCAGGACATGGCGGGCGACACCAAGGCCCGGCGCAGCGTCATGGGCATCCTGATGCACGGCGACGCGGCCTTTGCCGGCCAGGGGCTGGTCTATGAGACGCTGGCGATGAGCCAGTTGATCGGCTACCGCACCGGCGGCACGATCCACCTGATCGTCAACAACCAGATCGGCTTCACCACGGTTCCCGCCCACGCCTACTCCGGCCTGTACTGCACGGATGTCGCCAAGTCGGTGCAGTGCCCGATCCTGCACGTCAACGGCGACGAGCCGGAGGCGGTGATGTTCTGCGCCCGCCTCGCGGCCGAGTTCCGCATGGAGTTCGGCACCGACTTCGTGCTCGACATCGTCTGCTACCGCCGCCACGGCCATAACGAGACGGACGAGCCGGCCTTCACCCAGCCGATCATGTACCGCGCGATCAAGGGGCGGCCGACCACGCGCACGCTGTATGCCGAGCGCCTGGCCGCCGAGGGCAGCGTGACGGCGGAGGATTCTAAGGCGCTGTGGGACGGTTTCCAGAACACGCTGGAGGACGCCTACAAGGCGGCGCAGGCCTACAAGCCGAACAAGGCCGATTGGCTGGAAGGGCACTGGGCCGGGCTGTCGCGCTCCGACCCGGCAGACGAGCGCACGGAGGACACGACGGAGCTGTCCACCGAGCAGCTTCATCAGGTTGGCCGCGCGCTTTACACCCCGCCGGGCAACTTCGACCTCAACCCCAAGATCGCCCGGCAGCTTGAGGCCAAGCGCGCCATGATCGAGACCGGCGAGGGCATCGATTGGGCCACGGGGGAGGCGCTGGCGTTCGGCGGCCTGCTGATCGAGGGCAGCCGGGTGCGCCTGTCGGGCGAGGACTGCCAGCGCGGCACCTTCAGCCAACGCCACGCGGTGCTGACCGACCAGGCCAACCAGAACGAGTACGTGCCGCTCAACAACATCCGGCCGGACCAGGCGAAGATCGAGATCTACAACTCGCTCTTGTCGGAGCAAGGGGTGCTGGGGTTCGAGTATGGCTACACCCTTGCCGACCCCAAGGTGCTGGTGTTGTGGGAAGCGCAATTCGGCGACTTCGCCAACGGCGCCCAGGTCATCATCGACCAGTTCCTGGCGAGCGGCGAAACCAAGTGGCTGCGCATGAGCGGCCTGACTTTGCTGCTGCCCCATGGCTACGAGGGGCAAGGGCCGGAGCACAGTTCGGCGCGGCTGGAGCGTTACTTGCAGCTTTGTGCCGAGCGCAACATGACGGTGTGCAACCTGACCACGCCGGCCAACTACTTCCACGCGCTGCGGCGGCAGTTGAAGCGCAACTTCAGGAAGCCGCTGGTCATCATGACGCCGAAGTCGCTGCTGCGGCACAAGCTCGCGGTCAGCAACCTCGCCGACATGGCGGAAGGCAGCCATTTCAGTCCCGTCTTGAACGAGTTGGACACGCTGGTGCCGGCCGACCAGGTCCGGCGCGTGGTGGCCTGCTCCGGCAAGGTCTATTACGACCTGCTGGCGGAGCGCCGGGATAAAGGTGTCAAGGACGTGGCGATCATCCGCTTGGAGCAGATCTTCCCGTTCCCGGAGCAGATCCTCGCCGCCGCGCTGAAGCCGTACATCAACGCGGACGTGGTGTGGTGCCAGGAAGAGCCGGCGAACATGGGCGCCTGGAGCTTCGTGGACCGCCGGATCGAGCGGGTGCTGGCGGGCGGCGGCCGGGCCGTGCGGCCCAGCTATGCCGGCCGGGTCGAGGCGGCAAGCCCGGCCACCGGCCTCGCCAAGGTCCACGCTGCGGAACAGATGGCGCTGGTGCGCGACGCGCTCGGCATGAATGCGTAAGGACAGGTAACGAATGGCCACCGAGATCAAGGTTCCCACCCTGGGCGAGAGCGTCACCACCGCGACGGTGGCGCGCTGGCTGAAGAAGGCGGGCGAGAGCGTCGCGGCGGACGAGCCTTTGGTCGAGCTTGAAACCGACAAGGTCACGGTGGAGGTCAACGCGCCCGGCGCCGGCACCCTCGGCGACATCGCCGCCCCAGAGGGCGCGGAGGTGGAGGTCGGCGCGGTGCTCGCCACCCTGGACGCCACCGGCGCTGGCGCGGCGCCTGCGTCCAAGCCCCCGGCAACGGCGGGGGCGCCGACCGCGACCGCATCCTCCACCGCCGCCAATCCAAGCCCCGGGGTGAACCCGCCGCCGCGTCCGCTCGGCCCGGTCGCCCGGCCGGCTGCGCCGCCGCAAGCGTCTGCCGCGGCGGACGCTTCGCGAGCGTCCGCCCATGCCCCCATGCCGTCTGCGGCCAAGCTGATGGAGGAGCAAGGCCTGGCCCCCGCTGCCCTGGACGGCACTGGCAAGGATGGCCGCGTCACCAAGGGTGACGTGCTGCAATTCCTCGCGCGCCCCGCCGCCACGCCCGCCCCCGCGGCGCCGAAGCAGGCCCGCGCCCCGGAGGCCGGCGAGGAGCGGGTCAAGATGACCCGGCTGCGCCGCACCATCGCGCAGCGGCTCAAGGACGCGCAGAACAACGCCGCCATGCTGACCACCTTCAACGAGGTGGACATGACGGCGGCGATGGCGATGCGCGCCGAGTACCGCGACGCCTTCGAGAAGCGGCACAAGGGCGTGCGCCTCGGCTTCATGTCGTTTTTCGTGCGCGCCTGCGTGGCCGCGCTCAAGGAGTTCCCGGCGGTCAACGCCGAGATCGACGGCGACGAGATCGTCTACAAGAACTTCGTCCACATGGGCATCGCGGTGGGCGGCCCGAACGGGCTGGTGGTGCCGGTGCTGCGCGACGTGGACCGGCTGGGCTTCGCCGAGGTCGAGAAGGGCATCGGCGACTTCGGCCGCCGGGCGCGGGACGGGGCGCTGAAGGTGGACGAGCTGTCCGGCGGCACCTTCACCATCACCAACGGCGGGGTGTACGGCAGCCTGATGAGCACGCCCATCCTGAATGCGCCGCAATCCGGCATCCTCGGCATGCACAAGATCCAGGAACGCCCGATGGCTATTGGCGGCAAGGTCGAGATCCGCCCGATGATGTACTTGGCGCTCTCCTACGATCACCGCATCGTGGACGGCAAGGAGGCGGTGTCGTTCCTGGTCCGCGTCAAGGAAGGCGTGGAGGACCCGCGCCGCTTGCTGCTGGACCTCTGAGAACGGCACGCCATATCAGGAGCGTAAAGCTAAGGACTCGAAATGCCTGACTCCTACGACGTCATCGTCATCGGCGGCGGACCCGGCGGTTACGTCTGCGCCATCCGCGCCGCCCAGCTCGGCCTGCGCACCGCCTGCGTGGAGAAGCGCGCGACGCTCGGCGGCACCTGCCTCAACATCGGCTGCATCCCGTCGAAAGCATTGATCCA
>CAXSEX010000229.1:0-7529 GCA_964236415.1 uncultured Acetobacteraceae bacterium
GAAGCGAGCGCGCCCGTCAACTGCCGGGCCACGCGGGTGAAGGCCTCCGTGCCGTTCCACAGCGGCGCGTAGGCTTCCGCCCGCAGCTCCGGGGGAAGGCGGGGGATCACCTCCGCGGCGTACGCCCAATAGGCAGGGCCGAGTTCCCGAAGGATCGGGTGGGCGCCGAAGTGCAGGTCGAAGTACTCGCGCAACTCCTCGATGTCATCCACGGAAAAACCGCCCTGCACAGCGCCGCCCGCCCCCTGCGACAGCCGTACGAACAGGGCGGCGATGTCGGCAGGCTTGGGCGGGGACAGGTCGCGGACCTTGAAGTCCTCAAGGTAGGCGTTGGCCAGGATCTTCACGATGTCCGTTTGCGACATCAGCCGCACCGGCACGGGCGCCTGCGCGGGCGCCGCGACGCCGCGCACCGTGAAGCGGGACACCAGCCCCGTGCTTTCCTTGCCGCCTTGCGGGTTGAGATCCTGCAAGAAGTTCAGCCGTCGGTCGCCATACGTCGCTTCCAGGGCCTTGCCGGGCCGGCTGGCGAGCGAGGACACCAGGTAGCTCTTGCCGGCCTGCGACGCGCCGAACACCGCGACGCACATCGGCCGCTCCGCCGCGGCGCGCAGCCGGGCGGCGCGCCGTCCGAACCGGCGGAAGTCGCGGGCCAGCGCGGCCGGGTCCTCCTTGAGCCGGGCGCGGCTCGCGTCCAGCCACGCCGCACCGTCGCGCGCCGCCTCGGCGACCTCCGCCGCGCGTTGGACCACGCCGCTCACGGGATCACCAGCCGCCCGGTGTCGCGCCAATAGCCGTCCCCGTCGTCGAGGGTCTGCAAGCGCAGCCGCACGTCGCTATCGAGCAGCCTGGCACCCGAGGCGTCCGTCACCTCTTGGACCGCGAAGGTTTCCCATTGCGTCTCCGCCTCTGCCTTGTCCGGGTCGATCTCCTGCCGGGCGACCGTGACGGTGAGCGGCAGCTCCATGGCGTGCGCCTTGTCGGGGTTGGCGAATTCCATGAGGTAGAGCGGCGTCGCGGTCCAGCGCGAAAGGGGCAACTGGCGGAACCCAAGCTGCGTCACGGTCTGGAAGGCGATCTTGAACGTCACGTCCTGCGCCGGCGGCCCGTCCAAATCGAGGTTGCGCAGGACGACGTTCTCCTCGCGGATCTGGCCGTTGTTGTCCATCCTGCCGATGTAGCGGGCCGTGGAGCGCATCGAAAGCTTGCCCGTGCGCAGCATGAAGTTGCGCAGCCGCCCTTCCGCCTGCACGCACAGGGCCGCGCCCACCGCCGCCGTGGTCTTGGGGTCGTCGATCCGGTTGGCGGCGTCGCGGAACGGGTATTTCTCGCCGACGCGGTAGCGGTGCATCCCCACGATGCGGTGCGGCGCCACCGGCGACTTGGCCAGCACCATGTCGCCCACCACCCGCAGCCGCGACGGCCGGCCGGACAGCAGCAGCACGTCGCAGTCATAGGTCCAAACGACTTCGCACAAATCGGCCAGCACCGGGCCGAGCACGGCGGCGACCACCGGCTCGACCTGCTGGGTGCCCACCGCCAGCGCCACCTCCGCCACCCGGAACCCCTGCGCGCCGGCCGCCGTTGCCGCGTCCTCCAGGTACTCCATCGCCCGCACCGGGCGGTTGAGGTCGCTGCCCAGGATGTCGCCCACCGTGCGGCGCAGCACCTCGCCGGTTGCCCGGCCCTCCACCGCCTCGTAGGCGCGGAGGATCGCGATGCCGAGCGGCTCCAGCACGGCCGACACGAACAGCCGCCGGCGGTGCCGCTCCAGCTCCGACTGGCCGCCCTGGTCCTGGCCCAGCGCCCGGCTCAGCAAGGCGCGCGGGTCGGCGACGCCTGCATCGCGCAACGCCGCTGAGAAGGCCGGCAGCGCCACGGCCGTGATGATCCGTTCCAGCACGTCGTCGCCAGCGATCTTGAAGCTTTCCCGGAACTCCTGCTTCGGCAGGATCGCGTCGCCGCCCTGCATCGCGTAGGTGCTGACCATCAGGTCCGTCGTGCCGCCGCCGATGTCGATGCTGGCGACGCGCAGGCTGGGCGCGCTCGCCACCTCCGGCCGCACCCGCCCGACCAGCTCCATCAGCGCCCCGGCATCGCCTTGCAGGCGCTCCGTGACCTCGTTGTGCAGCCAGACGATCTGCGTCGCCGTCGCCTCGTCGAGGTTCGCCAGCACGCGCGGCGGGTTGACCTTGCCGGACCAGCCCAGCATGTCCCAGGCCAGCATCACTGCCCCCTGCGCCCGCCGGCGCAGGATGTGCTGCTCCGCCACCGGCATGCCCGGCGGCATCGTCATCAGCAGGCTGCGCAACTGCCGCGGCTTGTCCGCGTCCCGGCGCTGCGCACGGGTGCCGGGCGCGTTGATCTGGCCCAGGGCTTGCAGCAGGATTTCCGCCAGCATGAAGGCGAACATGCTGCTGCGGCTGAACCACGCCCGCACCGCCGGCTGGCCACGCCGGTCCTGCTTCAGCACGCTGCCGTCCTCCGCGACCAAGGCCATGAAGGGTCCGCTCACCGGCGGGTCCGTTGTCACCCCGTCCTGCGCCCGCCCGTTGAACCGCCAGCCCTGGGCCGAGGGGCGGCTGTCCCAGAGATACCGCTTGGGGGACGACAACCCGGTTGAGGCCCCGTTGCCCAGCCGTGCGCCCGCAAGCCGCACCGCCTCCGGCCCGATCCGCACCGGGCTGGGCCAGGCGAAGGCGGAGGCGCGGCCGGAGCGGCGGCTGAGCGCGTCAAACCCGAAACTCACGCGGGAGAACTCGACCCGGCTGTCGAACGGGCGCTCGTGCACGCACTCCGCCCGCGACAGGTCGCGCAGCGCCAGCGGGTAGCTGTCGGACAGGTTCATGCCCTGGCCCGGATGCTCCTCGATCAGGATGCCGCAGGTCCGCGCGTTGCCGAGATCGAGCACCAGGTCCACCGCGACCGGCAGGTAGCCCAGGTTGTCCGACACCACGTCCAGCAGCCGCAGCCGCGGCAGCGCGTCCGCCGCCGCGAGCAGGCCCAGCATGACCTGATAACGCGCGTAATGCTCGCAGCCGCGCGCCTGCTCGCTCTCGCTAAGCTTCCGCCCGCCGCGGGCCGCGGTCAGCATCTCCCGCAGCCACTCGCCCACCCAGGCCTCGTTCAGGAACCAGGCGTTGGCGGCGGGGTCGGCGACGAAGGTGAACTCCTGTTGGCGGATGCTGTCGTCGGGGGACGGCGCCACGTATGGCCCGGTGCCGGGCGGCAGCAGCGCCGTGTCGAAGGCGAGCGTCAGCCGGTGGGTGCGGCCCGGCGCCGGGCTGGGATGCGGCACCAGCCGGCCGCGCACCCAGTTGCTCGGCCCCCGCTCATGTGCTTCCTGCCCGGCGCTGCTGCGGGACAGCAGCGTGAAGTACGGCAGCGGCACCCAGCGGCCGAGGTGCATGTCGATGGCCTGCTTGGCGTTGGCCGAGTAGGTTTCCTCGGTTGGCGGCGCGTCGCGGGTCAGTGGGTCCACAAACTGATCGATGTCCGGGTCGTGCCGCAGCTCGTGCAGCCGGGCGCGAACCGCGCCATGCTCGTCCGGCGGCCCGCCCAGCCGTTCCTCCCAGAAGACGCGGGCCTGGCGGGGCAGCGCGTCCGCGTCCAGGTCCACGTCCCAGAAATGGATGCCGCTGTTGGGAATGAGCGTGATGAGCGGCGTCATGCGCGGGGTGTCCGGTTCGGGGTGGTCATCGGTTGAAGGTGCCCTGAAACGTCGTGCCGTCGGGATGTCGGCCTTCGCATTGAGTCACGGCGTCGCTCACCCGGCGGCAGCGCAGCACGACTGGGTTGATCGACATCTCGGGACCTCGACAACCCTGGGCTTGCGTCACCCGCAGGAGGGCACCAGCTTCAAAGACGGCCTCCAACGGGCCGCTGCACCGCCGTCCATCCTGCAATGTGGCCTCTTGGTTGCCCCGTCCAGTGTTGTCGAAACACATCTGCATCGCTTTGACCGGCGTGGCCTGGCCGCTGCTGTTAGTCATCTGCAAGGCCGTGTTGAGGTGCCAGCAGCCCTGCAGCATCGCCAGATCCCGCCGGTCCCACAAGTCGCGCGGCAGGTCCGCCCGGGGCGGGACGGATGGAGCCGGCGGCGGCGCTGCGGGGAGGGGGCACTGCAATTGGCGGCGCCCGACCTCCTCCGTCAGCGTCGCCAGCAAGGTTTGCAGCTCCTGCCCGCGGCTTTCCAGCTCCATTTGTCCGCGCATGGCGTCGAGCTGGCCGGGCACGATGGCGCACGCGGCCGGCGGGTCCACGAGCCACGGCCCGGCCCAAGGCAGCAGCAGCCCGGTCGCCAGCGCCAGCGCGGCCAAGACGCCCAGCGCCGCGCCATAGCGGCCCCAGGCCGTCCGCGGCACAGCCCGCCACGGCACGCCGTCGTCCAGCCGCGCCAGCCGACCGGATGCGCCGCCCTCCCTCGCATGGCCCCACGCCGCCAGCACCGGCCGGCCATCCACGGCGAACAGGTGGCCCATGTCCGGGATCTCGCGCAGCGCCGGCCATGCCTCCCGCACCGCGGGCGCCACGCCGCTCTCGGCCAGGCGGCGGATGTCGGACAGGATCGCGCCCGTCGCGGCATCGAGAGCGCGCCGCCCCTCCGCCGGCAGGTCGGCATAGCGGCTCCGCGCCAAGCCCTCCGCGACCCAGGCCGTGCCGGCTCCGGCGCGCTCCGGCCGGGCCAGGAGCAGCGCGTGGGCGGGGGACAGGTGCCGCGCGATCTCCCCGGACAGCGCCGCGTGCCACGCCGGGAGGTCCCGGCCCGGCGGCAGCAGGGAGCGCGGGCCGCCGGGCGCGGCCTCGGCCAAGCGGATCATGGCGGCTCCACCGTGAACTCGGTCACGGCCTGGTTGCGGCGGCCGTTCTGCGCGGTGCCGGCCGTCACCTGGTCCGGCTGGCCGTCGCGGCGGACCGTGACGCGGAACGGCGACGCCGTGCGCTCCCGCATGCCGTAGGGATCGACCACGACCCGGTAGCGGCCAGGCCGCGGATCGGTGAAGTACACGTTCTCCACCGCGGAAGGCGTCAGGTTCCGCACGTCGCCGTTCGCGTCCACGTCCAGCGTGCCGCCGCAGGCCTGCCGCCGGATGAAGTTGATGTCCAGCCCGTCCGGGCACACCACGTGCAAATCCAAGTCGTTGCGGTCGTCCCACGCCAGGATGACCTGCAGCTTGCCGGCCTGCGCCCCTTGCCGCTGCGCCCGCTCGGCATCCCGGGAGGGCGGTGCCGCGGCGGCGGCGGGCGTCGGTGCCGGTATGGGCGGGCACATCAGCCGGCGCTGCCCGGCATCGGCGGCGAGCCGGGCCAGCTCCGCCCGCAGCACCCCTTCGCGCGCCACCTCCTCCTGCAAGCCCTGCGCCAGGCCGAGCTGCCCCGGCTCCAGCCGGCATTGCGGCGGGTCAACCGCGAACCAGCCGAACGGGTCGCGCCACAGCAGCAGCCCCACCAGCAGCGGCGCCAGCAAGGACGCGCCGAGCGCGCCCCACAGCCAGGTCCTCCGGGCCGCCGCCGCGGCGTAGGGGGACGGCGGCGGCGGCAGGATCGCGGCCGCCTGCGCCGCGGGCGGCATGGCCCGCCCGGTGAGGACCACGGCGCCGCCGCGCCCGCCGCTCCGCACATGCCCCCACCCCACGAGCACCGGCTGCCCGCCCTGCACATACACGCTGCCCTCGCCCGGCAGGCGCAGCGCCAGGCCCAGCATGTCCGACAGGAAGCGGTCGCCTTCCGTGCGGCTGCTGCCGAGTTGGGCCGCGCGCGCCTGGATGTCGCCGGCCAGCTGGTCCAGCCGTGCCTGCACCGCGGCGCGCTCCGCGTCCGGCAGGTCCTCCAGCCGGGCGGCGGGGCCGTCGCCCTCGGCATACCAATCGACCTCGCCCCGCGCCGCGTTGGCGACCGGTTCTGCCAGCAGCGCCGCGTGGGCAGGCGACAAGCCCTTCAGCAGCGTGTGCAGGGCGCCCCAGGCCTCGATCACGGTCTGCCCGGCCGCAGCCAGCGGCTGCAAGTCCTGCGAACGGGTCGTGGCGATGGGGAGGCTGGCCATGCCGGGTCAGCGCGGCCCAGGAGCAAGCGGGGTAGCAGGCGGGGCGGCGGGCGCCGGCGGCGGCGTGCCCGGCGCGCAGGGGCCGGTCAGGTCCGCGACCTCCGCGCCGTTCTGCCGGAGGAAGGCCACGATCCCGTCCGACTTCTGCGCGTAGTTGGCGTGCGCCACCTGTTCCCGGCTCATCGTGATGAAGGTGTTGATGCCCAGCACCCGGCCGCACGCATCCGCCAGCGGCCCGCCGCTGTTGCCGCCCGACACGGCGGCGCTGTGCGGCATGATCTTCATGCCGCCCGGCGCCGACTGGATCGCGTTGATCTTCCCATCCGTCAGGATTACCTCCGGCACGGCGGAGGCGTCGCCGCGCTTCAGCCGGGCGAACGCCTCGTCGGATTGCAGCAGGAGGCCCGGGAACCCCGCCGCGATCACCGGGTCCAGCGGCGCGGCGGCGGTGCTGAACGCCAGCGGCTGGATGCCGGCGGCGCCTTCCACCCGCAGCAGCGCGATGTCGGGGCTGCCGATCTCCGAGTTGGGCGTTTGCGCCACCACGCGCACCCGGGTGATGCGGCCGAGCTTCTTGCTGGTCACCACGACCTCGTCGGGGTCGGCGCCCTCGATCACGTGGCGGTTGGTGGCGACCAGGTCCGGGGTCACGAAGAAGCCGCTGCCGATGGAGGCCCCGTCGTCCTGGCCGTGGCCGGGCGCGATGACCAGCACGACGGCCTGGGTCAGCAGTTCCGCCAGCGTGCCCTGGAACGCTGGGCCACCGGGGGACGGCGCCACCGCGGCGGGCGGCACGGCGGCGGCGCGGTCCGGGCCGAGGCGGGGCAACTGCGCCGGGTCCGCCGCGCAAACGTTGCCGGCGAGCAGGCGGCGGCGGGCCTCGATCTCCTTTTCAAGGGCGGCGTTCTGCTCGCGCTGCCGGTCGGCCGCGTCGCGCGTGGCCTGCTCGTCCAGCAGGGCAACCGAGCTCGGCCGCGCGGCGACGCGGGCGGCCACCATGCGGGCGCCGGCATACAGCCCAACGCCTAGAAACAGCGCCGCGACCACGATTGCCGCCGGAACCAACGCCCAATCCCAGGCCGGACGCGTCGCCGCCGCCAGGGCGGGCACCGGGACGGCCCGGGGCGGCGGGACAGGTGCAACAGGTGTCGGAGCAGCGGGCGGAGGCGGGGGCGCGGCGTCCGCGTAGTCCTCCACCCAAGCGGCGGCGCGAACCGCGGCCGCGTCCTCCGGCCCGCCGGCATCGGACGCCAGGCCCCATTCCGTCAGCACGGGCACCCCGCCCACCGCCAGCAAGCCGTTCCGGCTGCCGAGCGCCAGGGCGCGGCGCAGCAGCGGCCCGGCCTCCGGGTCAGCCAGCAGCGGGCCGAGTTGGCGCAGGATGCCGCGGAGCCGCGCCTCCGCCGGGGCGCGCCGGTCGGCGGGCAAGCTGGCGAGCGGCTCCGCGTCGCCGGGCGCGTCGCTGTACCAGGACACGCTGCCGGGG
>CAXSEX010000230.1:0-7527 GCA_964236415.1 uncultured Acetobacteraceae bacterium
TTGCGTTGGAAAGGACAACATGGCACGATTGCAGCCTGCCGATGGGCCGACCTTGCAACCTGCAGCCGCTCGACGCGATAGCCATCCCTCCGACCCTCGCGAGTTCATCAGGGGCTTTACCCAGTGGAAGTTGATTGATGCAAGACCGCTTTCTCGTGACCGGCGGCGCCGGCTATGTCGGAAGCCATTTGGTGGCGCTGCTGGTCGGGCGGGGCGCCGACGTCGTGGTGCTCGACAACCTGCGGCAGGGCCACCGCGCCGCCGTGCCGCAAGCCGCCCGGCTGATCGAGGGCGACGTGTCCGATGCGCAAACGCTCGACGGCGTCCTGGGCCAAGGGTCTTGGAGCGCCGTGTTCCATTTTGCGGCGCTGTCCCTGGTGGGGGAAAGCATGCGCGAGCCGATGCGCTACCTGCTGGAGAATGGCGCGGGCGGCATGCGCCTGATCGACGCCTGCGTCCGGCATGGCGTGAAGAAATTCATCCTGTCCTCCACCGCCAACCTGTTCGGCGAGCCGGAGCGCATGCCCATCGACGAGTCCGCCCGCATCGACCCGTCCTCCCCGTACGGCGAAAGCAAGCTGATGATCGAGCGCGCCCTGCGCTGGGCCGACCAGGTGCACGGCCTGCGCAGCGCTTGCCTGCGCTACTTCAACGCGGCCGGCGCCGACCCGGGCGGCGCCCTGGGCGAGGACCACGACCCCGAAACCCACCTGATCCCCCTGGTGATCGACGCGGCGCTGGGCCGGCGCGGCGCACTCACGGTGTTCGGCACGGATTACCCGACCCCGGACGGCACCTGCATCCGGGACTACGTGCACGTGACCGACCTGGGAGAGGCGCACCTTTGCGCCTTGGGCCAGCTCGACCGCCGCAGCGTCACTTACAACCTGGGCAACGGCAACGGCCATTCCGTCCGGGACGTGATCGCCTCGGTGGAGCGGGTGCTGGGCCGCCCGGTCCCAGTGCAGTTCGGCAACCGCCGGCCCGGCGACCCGGCAGCACTTGTCGCATCCTCCGCGCTGATCCAGGCGGAAACCGGCTGGACCCCGCGCTTCGCCGAGCTGGATACCATCGTCGCCAGCGCCGCCGCTTGGCGCAAGGCGCACCCGGGCGGCTACGGCGAGAACGCGCCGAGGGGGCAGGCGCTCACGGAACCGGTCGATAGGCGGGCACAGCCAGGTAGGACAGCCGCTTGAACTCCTTGCGGCCCCGCGCCACGGAGTCGAGGATCATGCCGCAGGTCAGCGACAAGCAGGCGAGCAGCGCGATCCCGGTGGACAGCACCGCGGTCGGCAGGCGCGGGACCAATCCGGTGTGGACGAAATCCACGAACACCGGCACGGCGAGGACGATGGCCAGAAGCATCTGCACCGCCGCCGCGGCAGCGAAGAACGGCAGCGGGCGCTCCTCCTTCACCAGGACGATGATGGTCCGCAGGATGCGCAGCCCGTCGGTGACGGTGCGCAGCTTCGACGCGGAACCGGCCGGGCGCTCCTTGTAGGGCGTCGGCACCTCGCCGATCGGCATGCAGAGCTCGAGCGAGTGGACGGTGAACTCCGTTTCCGTCTCGAACCCGCCGGACAGGGCGGGGAAGGACTTCACGAAGCGGCGGGAGAACACGCGGTAGCCCGACAGCATGTCCGTGACCCGGCTGCCGAACACCCATGACACGAGGCCGGTCAGCACCGCGTTGCCGAGGCGGTGCCCGGGCCGGTAGGCCTCCGTCATCTCGGACACCCGGGCGCCGTTCACCATGTCCAGCCCGTTCTCCAGCAGCAGGCGCACCATGGCCGGGCTGCTTGCCGCGCAGTAGGTGTCGTCGCCGTCCACCAGGACGTAGGCGTCGGCCTCGATGTCGGCGAACATGCGGCGGATGACGTGGCCCTTGCCTTGCAGGCGCTCGGTCCGTGCGATGGCGCCGGCGGCGCGGGCGGCATCGAGCGTGCCGTCGCTGGAGTTGTTGTCATAAACATAGACCACGGCGTCCGGCAGCGCCGCCCGGAAGTCCCGCACCACGGCCGGGATCGCGACCGCCTCGTTGTAGCAGGGGATCAGCACGGCGATGTCAGGCAAACCCAGCGAAACGGCTTCGCCGTCTGCGCGGCTTGGTTTGACGTGCGGCGGCATGACGCCTATTCCGACGTTCCGGCGGCCACGCCTGTGGTCGCCCCGGCGGCGAGCGGCTGACGGAACACGACCGAGCGGGACAGGTTGAAGTTGGCGAGCATCCCGGCGCCCACCCCGGCCAGGATGGCGATCACCGGATACTGCGCGCAAACTGGCAGCAGCGTGACCAGCGCGAAGAACGTCCCGCGGTTCAGCACGAAGCCCACGCCGTTGGCCGCGACGAACAGCAGCCATTGCCGCAGCAAGCTGCCGCCCCCGCGCCCGGCGAATGTCCAGGCCCGGTTAAGCGCCCACGTCGTGGTGACCGCCGCGACGTAGGCGAGCAACCCTGAAAGGTACAGGCCAAGCGTTTCCATCGCGGCATACACCGTCGCGATATCGACGGCAGCGCCGGCGACGCCCACCGTGCCGAACCGCGCGAACTGCTGCACCAGGAGACGCCGCTCGGGCGTCATGATGGCGTGGAGGCGGGCGTAGGCTGCGGGCTGCATGGCGCCGCCTTTAACCTGTCTCCGTATCGAATGCCACCCTGCAATCCGGCGGCGCTGGCGTAAGGCCCGGCTGCATGGTTTGCTGAGCCTGAAGCAGCGGAGGCACGAGGATGAGACGTCGCACATTCCTGGCCGCGTCGGCCATGGGCCTGGCGGCGCCAGCGGTCGGGCGGGCGCAGGACAGCCGCGTCCTCCGCTTCATCCCGCAGTCCGACCTCACCGTGCTGGACCCGATGTGGACCACGGCCTACGTCACGCGCAACCACGCCTTCATGGTGTACGACACGCTGTTCGGGCAGGACAGCCAGTACCGGCCGTCGCCTCAGATGCTCGAAGGCTTCACCACCGGGGACGACGGCAAGACCTGGACCCTCACCTTGCGGCCCGGCCTGCTGTTCCACGACAACGAGCCGGTCCGGGCACGGGACTGCGTGGCGAGCCTGGAGCGATGGGGCAAGCGGGATGCGTTCGGCGGTGCGCTGATGGCGGCCACGGACGAGATGGTCGCCAAGGATGACCGCACGCTGGTGTTCCGCCTCAAGAAGCCGTTCCCGCTGCTGCCGGCCGCGCTGGCCAAGACGCCGCTGTTCATGCCGGCGATCATGCCCGAGCGCATCGCCCGCACCGACCCGTTCACCCAAGTGACGGAGATGGTCGGCAGCGGCCCGTTCCGCTTCAAGGCGGACGAGCGGGTGCCGGGCGCCCGCGCCGTTTATGAGAAGTTCGCGGGCTACAAGCCGCGCGAGGGCGGCCCCACCGACTGGACCTCCGGCCCCAAGGTCGTGCACTTCGACCGGGTCGAGTGGACCACGATCCCCGACCCGACCACCGCCGCGCAGGCGCTGATCAACGGCGAGCAGGACTGGTGGGACTATGCGACCGCCGACCTGATGGGGCTGCTGGCCCGCAGCCGCGGCGTGAAGGTCGTGGTGCAGGAGCCTTCGGGCCAGATCGCCACCTTCCGCATGAACCAGCTGCAGCCGCCGTTCAACAACCCGGCCATCCGCCGGGCGCTGCTGGGCGCGGTGAGCCAGGAGGACGTGGTGACCGCGGTGGTCGGCACCGATCCTAAGATGTCGCGCACCGGCGTCGGCTTCTTCTGCCCGGGCACGCCGATGGCGAGCAGCGTGGGCCTGGACACGCTGGCCGGGCCGCGCGACATGGGCCGGGTCAAGCGCGAGCTGAAGGCGGCTGGCTACAAGGACGAGCGCGTGGTGCTGCTGGCGGCGACCGACTTCCCGGTGCTGAAAGCGATGGCAGACGTGACGGCCGACATGCTGCAACGGGCCGGGATGAACGTGGACTACCAGGCGACGGACTGGGGCAGCGTCGTGACCCGGCGCGCCAAGAAGGACCCGGTGGAGGCCGGCGGCTGGAGCGCGTTCTGCACCGCTTGGGCCGGCACCGACCACCTGAACCCGGCTGCCCATATTCCGCTCCGTGCCAACGGGGAGCAGGCGTGGTTCGGCTGGCCGGTCGACCCGAAGATCGAGCAGCTTCGCAACGCCTGGTTCGACGCGCCGGACGTGCCCGCCCAGGCCGCACTCTGCGCCGAGATCCAGCGCGAGGCGTTCCAAAGCCTGCCCTACATCCCGCTGGGCCAGTACTTGCAGCCGACGGCGTATCGCAGCAGCCTCGACGGCGTGCTGAACGGGTTCGCGCTGTTCTGGAACGTGCGGCGGGCATGAGGCTATGCTGGGCCACCGGTAGCCCGGGGTTTGCTGGCCCGGGGTTTGCTAAGGTTGTTCCAATGGTCAGACAAGAAGGGTTTGCATGAAGCGCCGTGAGTTGCTCGCCGCCGGGACTGCCGCTGCCGTAGGCAGCTTGGCGATGCCCCGCTTGTCCCGCGCGCAGGGCGCCCGGGTGCTGCGCTTCGTGCCGCAGGCCAACCTGTCCAGCCTCGACGCCATCGCCGGCACCCAGTACGTCGTGCGCAACGCCAGCCTGCTGATCTGGGACACGCTGTTCGGCGTGGACAGCAGCCTGGTGCCCAAGCCGCAGATGGCGGAAAGCTACGAGGCGAGCGAGGACAGCAAGACCTGGACCATCCGCCTGCGCCCCGGCCTCAAGTTCCATGACAACGAGCCGGTGCTGTCCCGGGACGTGATCGCGAGCCTCAACCGCTGGATGGTGCGGGACACCATGGGCCAGCGGATCAAGGCGTCGCTGGACGCGCTGGAGGCGCTGGACGACCGCACGGTCCGCTTCCGCCTGAACAAGCCGTTCCCGAAGATGCTGTTCGCGCTCGGCAAGAGCAATCCGCCGATGGCCGAGATCATGCCGGAGCGCATCGCCAAGACCGACCCGTTCCAGCTCATCAAGGAGTTCGTCGGCTCCGGCCCGATGGTGTTCAAGAAGGACGAGTGGGTGCCAGGCTCGGCCGCGGTGTTCGAGAAGTTCGCGGGCTATGACCCCCGGCCGGAGGTGGCGGACTGGCTGTCCGGCGGCAAGCGCATGATGTTCGACCGGATCGAGTGGCTGATCCTGAACGACGACGCGACCAAGGCGGCGGCGCTGCAGAACGGCGAGATCGACTGGTGGGAGAACCCGGTGCCCGACCTGGTGCCGCTGCTCAAGCGTAACCGCAACGTCAACGTGGACATCGCAGACCCCTTGGGCAACATCGGCTCCTTCCGCATCAACCACCTGCACCCGCCGTTCAACGACCCGCGGGTGCGCCGGGCGGTGATGATGGCGCTGAGCCAGGAGGACTACATGCGCGCCGTGGTCGGCAACGACGACGCGCTGTGGAAGCCGCTGCCGAGCTTCTTCACGCCGGGCACACCCTCCTACACCGAGGCAGGCGGCGACATCCTGACCGGCCCCCGCCGCTACGACGAGGCGAAGAAGCTGCTGGTGGAGGCGGGCTACAAGGGCGAGACGATCGTGCTGTGCGTCGCGACCGACTTGCAGATCACCAAGGCGCAGGGCGACGTGACCGCCGACCTGCTACAGAAGATCGGCATGAAGGTGGACTACCAGGCGCTCGACTGGGGCACGGTGGGCGCGCGCCGGGCGAAGAAGGACCCGCCGTCGCAGGGTGGCTGGCACATCTTCCACACCTGGCACGCCGGCGCCGACTGCATCAACCCGGCGCCCTACACGGCGTTCGACGCGGGCGGCGACAGGGCCTGGTTCGGCTGGCCGAAGTCGGACGCCATCGAGGCTGGGATCGGCGCCTGGTATGACGCTCCCGACGCCCCGGCGGAGAAGGCGACGATGGCCGACCTCAATAAGATGGCCATGGAGTTCGTGACCTACATCCCGACCGGCTTCTTCCTGGGCTACCAGGCTTGGCGCAAGAACGTGAGCGGCGTGGTCAAGGCGCCATTCCCGGTGTTCTGGGGCGTGCAGAAGACATGACAGGTTTGGATTGATGCTCGGCTACCTCGCCCGGCGGGTGCTCTCGACCATCCCGGTGATGGCGGTTGTCGCGCTGTTCGTGTTCAGCCTGCTCTATATCGCGCCGGGCGACCCGGCGGCGATCATCGCCGGGGACCAGGCGACGCCGGCCGACGTGGAACGCATCCGCGCCGGGCTGGGCCTTGATCGCCCGTTCCTGATCCGCTTCGGCGAGTGGGTGTGGCACGTGCTGAACGGCGACCTCGGCGTGTCGATCTTCACCAACCTGCCGGTCACGCGGATGATCCAGCAACGGCTGGAGCCGACGATGTCGCTGATGGTCCTGACGCTGATCCTGTCCATCGTGGTCGCGGTGCCGATGGGCGTGCTGGCGGCGTGGAACCAGGGCACCTGGATCGACCGGCTGATCATGGTGCTCGCGGTGTTCGGGTTTTCCGTGCCGGTGTTCGTGGTGGGCTACATCCTTGCTTACGTGTTCGCGCTGCAGCTCGATTGGTTCCCGGTGCAGGGCTACACGCCGTTGGCCCGCGGGTTCGGCCCGTGGCTGAGCAACCTCGTGCTGCCCTCGGTGGCGCTGGGCGGCGTTTACATCGCGCTGATCGCCCGCATCACCCGGGCGACGATGCTGGAGGTGCTGAGCCAGGACTACATCCGCACCGCCAAGGCCAAGGGCCTCGGCAGCCGCACGGTGCTGTTCCTGCATGCGCTGAAGAACGCCGCCGTGCCCATTGTCACCGTGATCGGCATCGGCGTGGCGCTGCTGATCGGCGGCGCCGTCGTGACCGAGAGCGTGTTCGCGATCCCTGGCCTTGGCCGCCTGGTGGTCGATGCGATCCTGCGCCGCGACTACCCGGTGATCCAGGGCGTCGTGCTGCTGTTCAGCTTCGTCTATGTCCTGGTCAACCTTGGGGTGGACCTGCTGTACACCGTGTTCGACCCGAGGATACGCTATTGAGCGCCACCGCCCTTCCCGACGCGCCGGCCGCCACCGCATCGGCGCCGCACGTCACCCCGGCATCGGCGATGCCGGACGTGCTGCCGCAGGCCGCGCCGCGCGGCCGGGTCCTCACCTTCATCCGGCGCTATCCCACCATCTTCGCCGGCGGGCTGCTGCTGGCGCTGATCCTGTTCATCGCCGTGGCCGCGCCGTTGCTCGGCACCACGGACCCGACCGCGCTGGCGCCTGCCAAGCGCACGCGGGAGCCGTCGATGCTGTACTGGTTCGGCACCGACATGCTGGGCCGCGACATCTACTCGCGGGTGCTGTATGGGGCGCGGGTGTCGCTGACCGTCGGCTTCTCGGTGGCGCTGCTGGCGTCCGTGGTCGGCATGGCCATTGGGCTGGTGTCGGGGTTCGTGCGCTGGGCGGACAGCGTCATCATGCGGGTGATGGACGGGCTGATGTCCATCCCGCCGATCCTGCTCGCCATCGCGCTCATGGCGCTGACCCGCGGCAGCGTCGGCAACGTCGTCACCGCCATCACCATCGCCGAAATCCCCCGGGTGTCCCGCCTGGTGCGCGGCGTCGTGCTGTCGCTCCGCGAGC
>CAXSEX010000231.1:0-7515 GCA_964236415.1 uncultured Acetobacteraceae bacterium
AGAAGGTCGGCAACGAGGGTGTCATCACCGTCGAGGAGGCCAAGGGCATCCAGACGGAGCTTGATGTCGTCGAGGGCATGCAGTTCGACCGCGGCTACATTTCCCCGTATTTCATCACCAATGCGGAGAAGATGGTGGCTGAGCTGGATCAGCCCTACATCCTGATCCACGAGAAGAAGCTGTCGGGCCTGCAGACCATGCTGCCGCTCTTGGAAACGGTGGTGCAGTCGGGCCGTCCGCTGCTGATCATCGCCGAGGACATCGAGGGCGAGGCGCTCGCCACCTTGGTCGTGAACAAGCTGCGCGGCGGCTTGAAGGTCGCGGCCGTGAAGGCGCCGGGCTTCGGCGACCGGCGCAAGGCGATGCTGGAAGACATCGCGATCCTCACGGGCGGGCAGGTGATCTCCGAGGATCTCGGCATCAAGCTTGAGAACGTGACGCTCCAGATGCTCGGCCGCGCGAAGCGCGTGCTGATCGAGAAGGAGAACACGACCATGGTGGAGGGCGCCGGGTCGGCGGACGACATCAAGGGCCGCTGCAACCAGATCCGCGCGCAGGTCGAGGAGACCACCAGCGACTACGACCGGGAGAAGCTGCAGGAGCGCCTGGCCAAGCTCGCCGGCGGCGTCGCGGTGATCCGCGTCGGCGGCAGCACCGAGGTCGAGGTGAAGGAGCGCAAGGACCGCGTGGACGACGCGCTGCATGCAACCCGTGCGGCCGTGGAGGAGGGCATCGTGCCCGGCGGCGGCGTGGCGCTGGCCCGCGCCAGCCTGATCCTCGCGCAGTTGAAGGCCGAGAACGAGGACCAGAAGTTCGGCATCGAGATCGTGCGCAAGGCGGTGCAGACGCCGCTGCGGCAGATCGCGGAGAACGCCGGCGAGGACGGTGCCGTGATCGCCGGCAAGGTGCTGGAGAACGGCGACTACAACTTCGGCTTCGACGCGCAGAGCGCCGAGTTCAAGGACATGGTTGCTGCCGGCATCATCGACCCCACCAAGGTCGTGCGCACGGCGTTGCAGGATGCGGCCTCGGTCGCCAGCCTGCTGATCACCACGGAGGCCATGATCGCCGAGCGTCCGGAGAAGAAGCCGGCCGGCGGGATGCCCGGCGGTGGCGGCGGCATGGGTGGAATGGGCGGCATGGGTGGCATGGGCGACATGGACTTCTAAACCCAGCCAACACAGTGTCAGCGAAGGAGGGGGGTGGACCGCAGGGTCCGCCCCTTTTCTCAAGCAGGCGCTGGAGAAGCCGGGCTGAAGGGTGGACTTGGCCGCACGGCGCCCTCCACGCGGCCCACGGCGTCATCTCGTTTCAATTGACTTGCCAAGCGCTTTCTGCGCCCATGACAAATCAGTCGTGTTTTTGACTAGCCTTGCTGCGCTTCCGCTATCCTCGGGTGCCCACAAGCCGTCTAAAGGCCCGATTGTCTCGCTGCTGCGCTGTTGCATGCAGCAAAGACGGAGAGCGACGTAGTTATGGCGACCGGCACAGTGAAATGGTTTAATACAACCAAGGGTTTTGGCTTCATTATGCCACAGGATGGCGGCAAGGATGTGTTTGTGCATATCACCGCCGTTCAAGCGGCTGGCTTGCGCGGCTTGGATGAAGGCCAGAACATCAGCTACGAGGTGGTGATGGAACGTGGCAAGGCCGCCGCGACAAATCTCAAGCTCGCGTAGCCAGCAACTGTTTTTGCCGAATTGAGGCCGTTCGGCGTCAGTTCAATCGACCCAACCACCGCACGGTCGGCCGTGCGTCCGAGGAGTTAAGTGCGAATGGCTATCGGCACCGTAAAGTGGTTCAATGCCACCAAGGGCTTTGGCTTCATCATGCCGCAGGACGGCAGCAAGGATGTGTTCGTGCACATCACCGCAGTTCAAGCGGCTGGTTTGAACGGGCTGAACGACGGCCAGAAAGTCAGCTACGAGGTTGCGATGGAGCGCGGCAAGGCCGCCGCGACTAACCTGAAGCTCGCCTGAGCCGAAGGACACCCTTGGCATCGGGCTGCCTGGCGACAGGCGGCCCGACCCCTTGGGTTGTCTGGCTGATCCCAGCGGCTTGGGCCAGCCTCACTCCCCGGTCCAGCTTGCCGAACTGACGCCTGCGGTGAGCGCCTGATCGGCGCGCGTCACCGCTTCGGTCTTCAAGGCGCCGGCCTGCTGCATGAGGCCTGTCACCTGGCTGGCCTGCTCAGGCGTTGTCGTGCGCACGGCCAGGACAAGCCTGCCCTCACGGCCGCGCTGATTGCGTACTGCGACCTGGGCATTGTCCGCCGCCTGCCCAGCCGCATTCGCCGCCGCTCCCGTGCCGATGCCGACCGCAGCCGCTGCCGCCACTGCCAGCCCGGCGGCACCGCCCGTGGCCAGCGTGGCGCCAGCAACCGCCACGGCGCCGGCATAGCCTGCCATGCTCGTGCCCATGGTCCGCAGTTGCCGCTTGTCCGCGTCGTCCGTGGCCGGTTCCGCACTCTCGTTAGGTGTCGCCAGTTCGTCTGCAGGCTGTTCTTCCGGTAGGCTGAAATCGGCCCGGTCGTATCCTGCCAGCGTCAGTTGCGACAACGCGCCCTGCATCGTGGCGTCATCCGGGAACACCCCTTGGACCTCATGGACCGTTGCGTCATACCCTGGTCCCGCCTTCGCGCCGTCCGTTTCGCTCATGCTGCCACTCCATGGTTTTGCCGAAAACGCGCCAACAGCCTGTCCTGTTCCCGCCACTGTGGAATTGCCGCCTAAGTGGTTAGGTAAGCAGGCATCGCCGCTATTCCGCCCGATCAACCATCTGGTGCCGCGCCCTGACCCCGCGCTCGATCGCCGCGGCCACCAGCGGCTCCAGCCGCAGTTCGCCCCGCACGAGCTCCAGCATGCGGAGCACCGCCTGGCTCGTGCCGCGGTCGGCGGCGACGACTTCGCACGCCAAGGCATAGGCGGTCTCGCGCAGCCGCGGCTCCAGCGCCGCCCTGATCATCGTGCCGGCATGGGCCAGCCCTTCATCCTCTTCCAGCAGGGCCACCGCCGCGTCGGACGCGAATTCCAGGTGCTCGCTGCTGAAATCTTGGAACGCCGGCAGGGTTTGCACCAGGCCGGCCATCACGCCGATTTCCCGGTCGGTGATCCCGCCATCCGCGGCGGCGACGAGCACCATGGTGCAGACCAGCGCTTCCTGGGCGTCCAGTCCGGTTCGGACGAGCATGCTTTGTTCCCTGTTGTGCGGGCCCAATGTAGCCCAGCCCGGCCACGGCGCAAAACTACGGCTGCGTGATGGCCGGATCCAGGAACGCCCGCGTCTGCGCCACCGCCTCGGCGAGGCCCACGCGCTGCGCCTCCACGCCGGGCGGGAACGCGGTAAGCAGGCGGGACGGGGCGCGGCGGTCCAGCAGCACGAACACGCCGCGGTCCGTGGCCGACCGCACCAGCCTGCCGAAAGCCTGGCGCAGCCGCAGCCGTGCCTTGCTGTCGTCGTAGCCCTTGGGATCGCCGTCCGACAGGTGCATCCGGCGCTCGCGGTGCAGGATGTCCGGGCGGGGCCAGGGCACCCGCTCGAACACCACCAGCCGCAGTGCGCGGCCTGGCACATCGACGCCGTCCCGCATCGCGTCGGTGCCCAGCAGGCAACTGTCAAGCTCGGTCCGGAACACGTCCACCAGCGTCGCGTTGTCCATCGCGTCCACGTGCTGCGCAAGCAGCGGGATGCCCGCCGCTTCAAGCTCCGGCGCGATACGGGCATGCACGGCCCGCAGCCGCTGGATGGCGGTGAACAGCCCCAAGGCGCCGCCGCCGGACGCCAGGAACAGCGCGCGAAACGCGGCGGCGAGCGCCCCGGGGTCGCCGGGCGCCAGGTCGGTCACGACGAACGCCCGGGTCTGCGCGGCGTAGTCGAACGGGCTTGCGACCGAAACGCGCACGGGCGGGGAGGGCAGGTGCTCGGCGCCCACCCGCGCTTCTGCCGCGGGCCAGCCCGCTTCCCCACTCTCGCCGTCCCCCCCGTCACGCAGCGTGGCGGAGGTGATCAGCAGGCCGTGCGCCGGCGCCGCCAGGACCTGCGCGAACGGCATCGTGGGGTCGAGCCAATGCCGGTGCAGCCCGACATCGCGGTCCGCGCCGTCCCGCCGGTCCAACTGCAAGGTGTACACATGCTGCGGCCGCGTGCCCGGCTCCGGCGGCGTGGCGCCCGCGGCATCCAGCATGGCCGTCCACGCCGCCAGCCGGTCGATGGCCCGCCGCTTGATCGACCGCCGCGCCGCCTCGATCCGGTTGCGCTGGGCGGTTTCAAGCTCCTCCGACTCGTCCTCAAGCTTCTGGCCCAGCCGCTGCAACAGGATGTTGAGCGGCTCGGCGACGCGGGCCAGCGCGCGGCCCAGCAGCGCCGCCGCGTCGGGCAGGCCAGGGGCGACCGGGTAAAGCTCGCATTGGAGGCTGCCGCGCCCGCCCGCCTCGGCGGCGTCCCCGGTCAGCCGGGCCAGCACCTGGCCGCGGGTCAGGCGCAGGAACGCCTCGAACGGACCCAGCTCCCCGCTGCCGGCCAGGCGGCCCGACCAACCCAGGGCCGGCAAAGCGCGCGCCGCCTGCAGCGCGGCGTCGAGCGGCGCCTCAAGCTCCGGCTGCCCGGCCACCAGGTCCTCCAGCCGTCGCCGCAAGCCTCGGGCGCGCGACCGACCGCCCTCCGCCCCCAGCAGCCACCGGCGCAGCTCCGCGCCTTCGAGGCCCGACAGCTCGGCGGAGAACGCGCTGTCGGCGGCATCGAACAGATGGTGCCCCTCGTCGAACACGTAGCGGCTCGGCACGGCATCGTCGTCGAGGCCGCCCCAGGCCGCTTGCGCCATCACCAGCGCATGGTTGGCGACCACCAGCTCGGCGCCGCGTGCCCGGCGGATGGCGTGCTCGACGAAGCAGGTGCGGTAATGCGGGCACGCGCCGTGGATGCACTCGCCGCGGCGGTCGGCGATGGCGGGGATCAGCGCCGTGCCGAACAGCTCGGGGAACCAGCCCGGCAAATCGCCGCCCGCAATGTCGCCGTCCGCCGTCGCGGAGGCCCAACGCGCCACCAGGCCCAGCGCCACCGCCCCGGCGCCGCTCATCACGGCGTTCACCTGCTCCTCCATGTTCAGCAGGCACAAATAGTTTTCCCGCCCTTTGCGGATCACCACGCGGCGGCGGCGCTCGGCGGGGTCGGGAAACAGCCGGGCCAGCTCGGCGTCGATCTGGCGCTGCAAGTGGCGGGTGAAGGTGCTGATCCAGACCGTGCCGCCGTTGCGCTCGGCCCAAAGGCTGGCCGGCGCGATGTAGCCGAGCGTCTTGCCGGTGCCGGTCCCGGCCTCTGCCAGCACGACGTGCGGGTCGCCCTCCACCTCCCGCGGCGCGAAGGCGCCCGCGGCGGCGCTGGCGTAGTCGGCCTGGCCCGGCCGCTGCTCGGCGTGGGCGCCCAGCATGCGCGCGAGCCGGGTCCGCGCCTCGTTCGCGCCGACCGGCAGGGCGCCCGGCGGCGGCGGCGGCGCCTGCTCCTCCCAGTCCGGCAAGCGCCGCCAAACCCTCAGCGCATCGGCGGACGGCTTGGCCTTGGGCTTGCCGAGGGCGGTCGTCACCAGCGTCGCCCACGGCCAGCCTGCCTGTCCCATGTGGGCCGCGAGACCCGCCGCGTCCTTGTTGCGCGCCAGGTCGCGCCCGGCGGCAAGGTGTCCCAGCAGGGCGGCGGCGATGTCCGGCAGCAAAGCAGCCGCCTCCTCCATCCCGCCGGGCGGCTGGAGGTCGAGCGCCTGGGCCAGCCCGCGCGGCGTCGGCGTGACCGGGCGCGCCGGCATGGCAAAGGCGAACAGCTCCAGCAGGTCGAGGCACGGCTGCCGGCCCAGCCCCAGGCGCCGGAGCGTGGCCGGGGCATGAACCAGGAGCGGGATGCTGCCGTGCAGGGCGGCGGCGGCCTCCTCCGGGGCGAGCGTCAGCAGCTCGCCATCGGCGCTGAGCAGGGCGGCGCGGCCGTGCCCGGCCACCACGGCCGGAGCATCCGGGATCAAGGGGGGCGGGATCAGGAAGGGGCGGGGCGTCGGCATGGACGGCCTGTGTACGGTCTTGGAAGGGGTGGGGGCAATGCCGGCGCCGGTAATCGCTTCAATTCCGTAGATTCTTCCCAGGAGGCCGCAAGCCGCGATTGACCCGGCACCCCCCCATTTCTAGCTTGCAGCCATGCCAGACACCCGACGTGACGCAATCGATCCGATCCCGAAGGCTTGGCCGTTCGAGGAAGCGGCGAAGCTTGCCCGGCGCCTCGACGCCAGCGGCAAGGACACGGCGCTGTTCGCGACGGGATACGGGCCATCGGGCCTGCCGCACATCGGCACCTTCGGGGAGGTCGCGCGCACCACCTGGGTGCGCCATGCCTTCGAGGCGCTGACCGGCCGGCCCTCCCGGCTGCTGGCGTTCAGCGACGACATGGACGGCCTGCGCAAGGTCCCGGACAACGTGCCGAACCGGGCGATGCTGGAGCGGTTCCTGGGCCAGCCCTTGTCCGGGGTGCCCGACCCGTTCGGTACGCATGACAGCTTCGGCGCCCACAACAACGCCCGGCTCCGCGCCTTCCTGGACGGCTTCGGCTTCGAGTACGAGTTCGCGTCCAGCACCGAGTACTACCGCCAGGGCCGTTTCGACGCGGCCCTGCTGCGTACGGCGGAGCGTCATGCGGAGATCGTGGCGGTGGTCCTGCCGACGCTCGGGCCGGAGCGCCGCGCGACCTACTCGCCGTTCCTGCCGATCCACCCCCGCACTGGCCGGGTGATGCAGGTGCGGATCGACGAGGTGGACGTGGCGGGCGGCGCCGTGTCCTGGCAGGACCCGGACAGCGGCGAGCGGTTCCAGACCCCGGTGACGGGCGGCGCCTGCAAGCTGCAATGGAAGGCCGACTGGGCCATGCGCTGGTTCGCGCTCGGCGTCGATTACGAGATGTCCGGCAAGGACCTGATCGACAGCGTGCGCCTGTCCGGCCGGGTGTGCAGCGTGCTGGGCAGCCCGCCCCCGGTCAGCTTCACCTACGAGCTGTTCCTGGACGAGCACGCGCAGAAGATCAGCAAGAGCAAGGGCAACGGCCTGTCGGTCGAGGAGTGGCTGCGCTACGCGCCGCCCGAAAGCCTGGCGCAGTTCATGTACAACTCGCCGCAGCGTGCCAAGCGGCTGTTCTTCGACATCATCCCGCGCACGGTGGACGAGTACCTGGCCCATGCCGCCAAGCTGCCGGAGCAGGACATGGCCGCCCGCCACGCCAACCCGGCCTGGCACATCATGGGTGGCAGTGATCGGGGCGGCAGCAACCGCGGCGCCGCCAGCCCGGTCCCGTTCGGCATGCTGCTCAACCTCGCGAGCGTGGTGAACGCCGACACGCCGGACATGCTGTGGGGTTTCCTGCGCCGCTACAGCCCGGACGCCGCGCCGGGTGCCAGCCCGTTCTTTGACGGCTTGGTCGGCTACGCCATCGCCTATTACCGCGACTTCGTGCGCCCGGCGAAGCAGTACCGCGACCCGACGCCGGTTGAAC
>CAXSEX010000232.1:0-7447 GCA_964236415.1 uncultured Acetobacteraceae bacterium
TCCTCGCCCCGCCCGGTCGCCACGGGAAAGCCGCTCGCGCAGTTCACCGTGTAGTCCACCGCGGCGCTGCCGTCATGGTTGCCGGTCAGGCGCAGGGTGATCAGGTCGGGCCGCCGCGCAGACAGGGTGGCGCTGTCCATCCAGCCGCCGGCGGGCAGGTTGGTCAGCAGGATGCCGGCATCCGGACCCGGCGCGGTGATCAGCGCCTGGGCGATCTCCCGCCCCTCCGACGTGTGGAGGGCCAGCGCCACGGAGCGCTTCGCCTTGTTCAGGCTGGCCCAGTAGAGGCTCGTGCCGTCAGGTGCCAGCGGCCAGCGGCGGTAATCGATGTTGCCGCCCACCGGGTCGATGCGAATCACGTCGGCGCCAAGCTGCGCCAGGGTCATGCCGCCGAGCGGGGCGGCGATGAAGGCCGAAACCTCCACCACGCGCAGGCCGGACAGGATCGGCGTCATTGTTTTCAGCCCGTCCGGACCAGAGCGGGCCGGGCCGCGGCGGCGTGCAGGTCCAGCGCCTGGGCCACGATCCGGGCCTGGTCGGCATCATGGTCGGCATGGAAGCCGCCGGCCGGGGACGGCGAGGCGGGCCGGCCGACATAGGCGGCGCGCGGCAGGGCGGCCCCGGCCCGCTCCAGCAGGCGCTCCAGTTGCCGGTCCAGCCAGGTCCAGGCGCCCATGTTCTCCGGCTCTTCCTGCACCCAGGCGAAGCACGCCGTGGCCCAGCATCGGAACAAAGCCAGCAGCGCCTCCACCGGCAGCGGGTAAAGCTGCTCGACCCGCACCACCGCCACGCCGGCCATCCCGCGCGCCGCGCGCTCCTGCTCCAGGTCGTAGGCGATCTTGCCGCTGCACAGCAGCACCGTGCCGACCTCGCCCAGGGATGCGGACGCGATCACGGGCTGGAACCGTGCCCCCGGCAGGAACTCGCCGATCGGCGAAACGGCGGCCGGGAGGCGGAGCAGCTTCTTTGGGCTGAAAACGATCATCGGCTTGCGGCCGGCCAGACCCTGTCCCCGCAGCAAATGAAAGACGTTGGCGGGGGTCGAGGGATTCACGATGCGCACGTTGTCCCGCGCCGCCATCTGCAGGTAGCGCTCCGGCCGGGCCGAGGAATGCTCCGGCCCCTGCCCCTCCAGCCCATGCGGCAGCAGCATGACGAGGGCGGAGGGGTCGCACCACTTCTCCTCTCCGGCCATGATGAACTGGTCGATCACGATCTGCGCCCCGTTGGCGAAGTCGCCGAACTGTGCTTCCCACAGCACCAGGCTGTCCGGCCGGGCCAGGCTGTAGCCGTACTCGAAGCCGAGCACGGCATATTCCGAGAGCGGGCTGTTGCAGGCCTGGAAGCGCGCTTGTCCACTCTCCACCCCTTCGAGCGCGACGTGGCGCGCGCCCGTTTCCGCGTCCGCCAGGGCGAAATGGCGGTGGGAGAAGGCGCCGCGCGCCACGTCCTGCCCGCTCAGACGCACCGCCACCCCGTCCGTCAGCAGGGAACCGAACGCGAGTGCCTCGGCCAGAGGCCAAGCGATGCCGTCGCCGCCGATCACCCGCTGACGCAGGATGCGGCCCATGCGGGCGTGCAGGGCGGCCCCGTCCGGCGCGGCGGCGAGCCGCTCCGACAGGGCGCGCAGCCGCGGCTCGGCGACGCCCGTCACTGGCTCAGTGACGCCTGTTGCCGACCCGCCGGCCGCAGGCTGCGGGCCGCGTCCACCGGGGTAGCCGCTCTCGTTGCTGCGGAAGCCGTCCGCGGCCTCGAAAGCGGTCTGGAACCGCGCGCGGCAGGCCGCGGCGGAGGTGTCCACCCCGGCCTGGTCGATCAGCCCGTCCCGCATCAGCAGCGCGGCATACTGGGTGCTGACGGATGGGTGCGCGGCGATCCGGCCATACAGCAGCGGCTGCGTGAAGCCCGGCTCGTCGATCTCGTTATGGCCATTGCGGCGGTAGCACACGAGGTCGATGACCGCATCCCGGCCCTGGGCCTGCCGCCAGGCCACAGCGAGGTCGGCCGCGCGCCGGGCCGCCATGGGGTCGTCGCCGTTGACGTGCAGGATGGCGCTGTCGATGGCCTTCCACGGACCCGTGCAGTGACGGGAGCTTCGGGCCTCCTCCGCATCGGTCGTGAAGCCGATCTGGTTGTTGACCACCAGATGCAGCGTGCCGCCGGTGCCGAAATGCCGGGTCCCGCCGAGCTGCAGCGTCTCGGCCACGACGCCCTGGCCGACCACCGCCGCGTCGGTGTGGAGGATGATGGGCAGGACCTTGCGCGCGCCGTCCGCCTGCAGTTCCTGCAAGGCCCGCGCCTGCCCGAGCACCACGGGATCGACGGCCTCCAGATGCGAGGGGTTGGACAGCAGGGTGATCCGCAGAGCGCGGCCATTGAGCGTGAGCACCGCGTCGGCGCCCAGGTGGTACGGCACGTCGCCCGCGCGGGGCGCGTCGGCGGGGAACGGATGGCTGCCCTGCATCTCCGCGATCAGGCGGGACAGCGGGCGGCGCAGCAGGTTGGCCATGATGTTCAGCCGGCCGCGGTGCATGGTGCCGATGACGGCGTGCTCGACCCCGGCGGCGGCGGCCTGCTCCAGAACGCGCCACAACAGCGGCATCAGCGCTTCCGCCCCCTCAAGGCCGAAGCGTTTCTTGGTGGGGAACTTGCGGCCCAGGAACGCCTCGAACTCCTCGGCCTCGATCAGGGCGTGCAGCGTGCCGATGCGGTCCTCGGGCGGGACCGGCGGCACCGGCGCCTCCACGGCGCGGCAGAGCCAGTCGCGCAGCTCCGGCAAATCGATATGCGCCGTTTCGACCGCGAGCGTGCCGCAGTAGATGCGCCTCAGTTCCGGCCCGTCCAATGCGGAGGGTGCAGCCAAGGGATCGGCGGCCGGTGCGGCGGTCCCGAGCGGGTCGAGGTTCGCGGACAGGTGCCCACGATCCCGCAACGCCTCCGCTAGAAGCGCCGGGCCGGACGGGCTGGAAGGCGAGTGCGCCTCGATCTCGTCGAGCATCCCGAACAGGGTGCGCCAGCTTTGGTCGAGCGCGCCGGGGTCGCGGTCATAGGTCGCGCGCAGGAAGTCGATGTAAGCGGGGCTGAGCGCCGGAAGAGGGGAGGACATCGCCAAGGCTGTTCACCTCCTTTGTACACTGATTCCCATCGTAATGGCAGTCCCAAGTCCAAGCCATGCGTTCGGTCTTATAGGAGCTATAATCTGGGTGCCATAGGATGCTAGGATTCCCCGCAGGATGGAGCTGCTGGAGATCCGCTACTTCATGGAAGCTGCCGCCGCAGGCAGCCTGTCCCGTGCTGCGGTCCGGCTCGGCGTCACCCAGCCTGCGCTCAGCCGGCAAATCCAGAAGCTGGAAGCGGAGCTGCAATCGCAGCTTCTGTATCGGCACGGCCGCGGCGTTTCCCTGACCGGCGCCGGCGAGCGCTTCCTCAAGACCGCCGCCGAGGTCGTGCAGCAGCTTGCAAACGTGCGGGAGGAGTTGGCGTCCGGCTCGCTGGATGCAGCCGGGGTCGTGACCCTTGGCCTGCCGCCCTCCATCGCCGCGAGCCTGGGCGCCGACCTGTCGATCCGCTTCGCCGCGACGTTTCCGCGCGCGCGGCTGCGAATCCGCGAGGCGTTCAGCGGCATCCTGCTGGAATGGGCCGAGGCCGGGCGGCTCGACCTTGCCGTGCTGTATGACGCCCGGCGCAGCCACAAGCTGATCGCCACGCCCCTGCTGCTGGAGGACCTGTTCCTGATCGAGCCGTCCGGCGCGGCCGTCGGAGAGGCTGCCGAGCTGGCCGAGCTGACGCGGCTGAGTTGCGTGTTGCCAGGTCCGGAGAATGGGCTGCGCCGGGTGCTGGATGCGGCCTGCGCGGCGGAAGGCGTCACGCCGCGCGTGCTGACCGAGGTGGATTGCGTCGCGGCGCTGAAGCAGTTGGTCGAGCGTGGCGCCGGGGTGACGGTGCTGCCGTTTGGGGCGGTGCATCGCGAGGTGGGCGACGGGCGCCTCCGCGCCCGCCCGTTCCGCAGCCCGGCGATGCGGGCAATGCTCGTGATCGCAACCTCCTCGCACCGGCCCTTCACGCCTCTGGCGCGCAACGTCGTGCGGATGACGCAGGTGGAGGTGCAGCGGCTCGTGCCGCTCGACGTGCTGCGCGGCGTGGCGCACGGCCTGAACGGCTGGGAACGGCCCCATCTGAAGGCGGGTACGGCAGAACCGGTTCGCGAGCTGCCCTAGTTCCTGGCGCAGCAGGCTATAACTGGTATGCGCCGCGCTGCACTGGCTGGGCTGTAGAGCGCCCCTGAAGATTGTCGGCAACGACGGACAGTTGGGGGATACGTGGAGGCCGGTCCAAGCAGCCAAGGCGCACTCTTGCTGCGTGCGTCCGCCGCTTCCCGGCGCGTCGGCGATCTGGTCGTGGACACCTTGGTCGCGCACGGGATCGACCGGCTGTTCTGCGTGCCCGGGGAGAGCTACCTTGGGCTGCTGGATGCCCTGCACGGCCGGGCGGAGATCGACACGGTGGTTTGCCGGCACGAGTCCGGCGCCGGCTTCATGGCCTTGGCCGACGCGCGGCTGACCGGCCGGCCCGGCGTCGCTTGTGTCAGCCGCGGCCCCGGCGCGAGCAACGCGGCGATTGCGGTCCACACCGCCCAGCAGGACGGGGTGCCGTTCCTGCTGCTGGTGGGCCAGGTGGCCGCCCGCGACCTGCGGCGCGACGCCTTCCAGGAGATCGATTACGGCCGCATGTTCGGCGGGGTCGCCAAGTGGACGGCCGAGATCGCCGATCCTGCGCAGGCTGCCGCGACCCTGCTGCGCGCGATCCAGGTCGCCACCACCGGCACGCCCGGCCCGGTGGTGATCGCCCTTCCGGAAGACGTGCTGACGGCGGCCACGACAGCCGGGCCGGTGCTGCCGCAGGCACGGGTGCGCGCCGAGCCGGCCGGGGAGGACCTGCGCACCCTGCGGGACTGGCTGGCCGCAGCGGAGCGTCCGCTCGTGCTCGCCGGCGGGTTGATGGAAGGGCACCGGGACGCCCTGCGCCGCTTCATCGAGGCTTGGGACCTGCCGCTGCTGGTGTCGTTCCGGCGCCAGGATTTGTTCGACAACGCGCACCGTCTGTATGCCGGGGACATGGGGCTGGCCAATCCCGCGTCGCAGATGGCGGTGCTGCGCGAGGCGGATCTGCTGCTGGTGCTCGGCGCCCGGCTGTCAGACGTGACCACGCAAGGGTACAGCTTCCCTGACCCGGTGCGGCCGCAGATGCGCCTGGCGCATGTCCATGCGGACCCGGCCGCCATCGGCACCCATTTCGCCGCCGACCTCGGCATCGCCTGCGCGCCGGGCGCGTTGCTCGCGCGCCTCGGATCGCCGCCGGGGCCGCCAAGACCGCCGGGGGCGGCGCGGGACGGATGGATCGACCGGCTCGGCGCGGAGCAGCGGCGCATTGCCGCCCCACGCCGCTTTGAGGTGAGCGATGGCGTGGCGTTCGAGAGCGTCGTGGCCCTCGTTGGCCGCCACTTGCCGGCGGATGCGATCCTGACCCTCGATGCCGGCACCTTCGCGGCACCGGCCTACCGCGTCATTCCCTTTGCCCCGCCGCAGCGCCTGCTGGCGCCGATCGCCGGGTCCATGGGCTTCGGCGTGCCCGCCGCGGTCGCGGCGGCGCTGCGTGCGCCGGACCGGACGGTGGTCTGCATGGTCGGCGACGGCGGCTTCCTGATGACCGGCAACGAGCTGGCTGTTGCAATCGAGCGACGGCTCAGGCTGAAGGTCATCGTGTCGGTGAACGGGTCCTACGGTTCGATCCGCATCCACCAGGAGCGCGACTACCCAGGCCGCTCGACCGGGACCAGCTTCGCCAACCCGGACTTTGAGATGATCGGCCGCGCCTTCGGCTTCTCCATCAGCCGCATCCGCACGGAGGCCGACCTGGCCCTGTTGCCTGAACGGCTGCGGAGTCCGGAGCCGGAGTTCATCGTCGTGGACACCAGTCTCGCGGCCGTGCTGCCTGCTTAGGAGTCGTTGAAGACGCATCATTTCGCCTGCTGCGTGTAAGCGCACTCCGCAGAATGATGCTTGGCAACCATCAAGCCCGCAAAGGGCGGTTCGGGAGGAAATGAAAACGATGCACCAGAGCACCATGGGACCGCATCGGCGCCAAACGCACCGGCGCTATGTCATCTTTGCCCTGCTGGCCGCGATGACGCTGCTGAACTATCTGGACCGGACGGTGCTCTCGGTCGCGATGCCTGTGCTCCGCCAGGTGTTTGACTTGTCGCCCGTGGCGGTGGGCTATCTGCTGTCCTCCTTCATCTGGACTTACGGGTTGTGCATGCTGCCGGCCGGCATGCTGCTGGACCGGATCGGCACGCGGCGCATGGCCGCGGGCTGCCTGGCGCTGTGGTCGTTCGCAACGATGCTGACCGGGCTGACCACCGGCTACGCCGCGCTGTTCGCGACCCGCCTGCTGCTGGGGGCCGGAGAGGCGCCCACCTTCCCCGTCGGCGCCCGCGCGGTGCGCGAATGGGCGCCGGTCGGGGAACGCGGGATCGCCACAGCGCTGCTCACCTCCGGCATCACCATTGGCACCGCCATCGGCAGCCTCACCATCGCCTGGCTGATCGGCCTGGTCGGCTGGCGCGCGTCCTTCGTGATCTCCGGCGCGCTCGGCTTCGTCTGGCTGGCGGCATGGCTGCTGCTGTTCCGCTCCCCCGAACAGGCCGCCTGGCTGCCCGAGCCGGAGCGGCAGGTGATCCTGGCCACGCGCAGCCCGGACACCCTGGCAACCGAGGGCCATCGCCTTTCCCTGGGCCAGCTTCTGCAATCCCGCACAATGTGGGGCATCACGCTGACCCAGGGCTGCGCCAACTACACGCAGTACCTGTTCCTGACCTGGCTGCCGAGCTACCTGGTCCAGAGCCGCGGCGCGAAGGTGATCACGTCGGGGATCGATATGGCGGCCTGCTATATCGGCGCGACGATCCTGATCCTGCTGATCGGCGCCGTCTGCGACCGGATGCTGACCGCGGAGGCCGTGGCGGCCGGCAAACGCCGCTTCGCCGTGGTCATCCTGCTACTCCTGGCCAGCGTGATGGCCTACACGCCCTATGCGGAGTCCGATTGGCTTTTGCTCACGCTGATCGGCGTTTCCGTCGCGTGCGTGAACAGCGTGTTCACCATGCAATGGTCGCTGACCAACGACCTGCTTCGCAGCAGCGGGAGCATCGGCACCGCGATTGCCATCATGCAGGTCGGCGGCCAGGTGTTCGGCCTCGCCGCTCCGATCGCCACCGGCTACATCGTTGCCGCAACCGGCGGGTTCACCGGCGCCTTCCTGTTGGCAGGTGTTCTGCTTGCCCTCGGGGCAGTGATCTCGCTGACCATGACACGGCAGCCAATCGCGCCGGTCACGCTCTAGGGTTTGTTGAGGATCAGGATTTCCAATCTGGCTTTGGTGTGGTTCA
>CAXSEX010000233.1:0-1047 GCA_964236415.1 uncultured Acetobacteraceae bacterium
CGTTGTCGCGCGGCCGAGATCGCGATAGAGCGGCTTTCGGGTGAGTGGCTTGCCGCTGAAGGGTGCCCTTATTGGCGACAAGGGCACGCTTTGAGCCGCTGTGGGACGCTTCGCGAGTCGCGACAAGCCCAGCCCCAGCAGCCGTAGCCGTATCCGACATGGCCGCCTACGTGGCGGGTTCGTCCTCCAGTGTCGGTGTCATGTCCGTGCAGTAGCGCAGCACGCGGGCCACGGACGGCCTGGACCAGCGCTCGCTGCCGCGCGGCGCGGGCAGCCGGGCTGATTGCAGCGCCTGGGCGTAGTCGCCGAGCGACGGCGCGCCCGCGGCCCGCGCTGCCTGGATCGCCGTCCCGTAGGCTGCCATGGCACGGGCCTGGGCCACGGCCACCCTGGCCTTGCCGCCTGGGGTAGGCGGTTCTGGTGCTTCCGCCAGCGTGCCGGTCGCCGGCAGGCGGGGGTTGCCCAGCCTGGTGCCGCGCACCTTGGCCGCGGCGAGCGCCGCCTTGGTGCGCTGCGAGATCATCTCGCGCTCGTGCTCGGCGACGGCGGCCAGCACGTGCACGGTCAGCCGGTTCACGCTAGGCATGTCGGCGGCCACGAAGTCGACGCCGCCTTCCATCAGGTTGGAGATGAAGGCCACGCTGCGTGCCAGGCGGTCGAGCTTGGCGATCAGCAGCGTCGCGCGCCTGGCGCGGCAGATGGCCAGTGCTGCTGCAAGGCCGGTGCGGTCCGCCTTGCGCCCGCTCTCGACGTCCTGGAACTCGGCGACCACCTCGGCGCCGACGGAGCGCGCGTGCAGCTCGACGGCGGCGCGCTGGGCATCGAGGCCGAGGCCGGACTGGCCCTGCTTGTCGGTGCTGACGCGGTAGTAGGCCACGAAGGCCCGTGGCGGAGGCGCCATAGGACCATGCTCCCAGGCTGGATTGCAGTCCCAGCCTAGCCGGACGGGGCTGGCGGGTCCAGACGTGTCAAACGAGCGTTTGATACGTCCGAAGTCGCTCAAAGCTGGAGTCAAAACAGCAAGAAGCACGCCAGGATGAGACAAAC
>CAXSEX010000233.1:1057-7439 GCA_964236415.1 uncultured Acetobacteraceae bacterium
TATTCGACGGTCAGACATTTTCCGGGTCGGTCCGCACCTTTATGTGCCAAAAAGCTGGATGGACGGCTGCTTCTTGTGTCATTGGCGACCAGTGCTACAATCGACCGTCAGCTTCTACCGATACCGTCACGAGGAACCATGTCGTCGAAAACTGAGCGTGACGCCTTTACCCTGCGCCTCAAGCCTGAGGTTCTCAGCTTTGTCAGGCAGGCTGCCGAGGAAGAGAACCGGTCCATACCAAACTTCGTGGAAACGGTTTTGCTCGCTGAGAAGAAGCGGCGCGGTACGCCGCTCCATTCATCTGACGACAAGGAATGATGGAGTGATGCTGAATGCCGAGTTGGGCATCGCACCCTCGTAGCCATCCAGGTCCAGCCTCCTGCCAGGACAGTCTTGCACCAGGGGCTCCTCTCCCCTGTCCGATGGATGGTCACCGCACGATAGCGGCGTACACGAACGTTCCGGTGCCGCACATGATCACTCCGTCACCGCGGTGCCGGCTGTTCGGGCAACGCCGGCCCCAAACTCGGCGCCTGCTGGATGGTCCCATTCGACAGCCGACGCGCAAAGCAGCGTTCGTGCTCGATCGCCCAGCCATTCCATGAACGATCGCGCGTCGATAGGGACCGAACCCCTGTCCTGGCGCCACATGTGGCTCGTGCCCCCGTCCGGAACCATGCTTGCGAGCACAGCACCGGTTATGGCGAGCACGCCAAAGGCGGCGAACGGCGAGAGAGCCGCAGGCGTGACCGGCTCGTGGAGCACGGTGACGCATGGAACCCTGCCCTTGCCCGTGACCAGTTCACTCCGCTGCTCGACCCTGATGCCCGTAGCCATCACGATGCCAAGGGTGAAGTCGCGCACGATCCGGAGCAGGAGAGGGCCGGACCGCACGGTGCCCCAAGGCCCGCTGGGCGCCGCTCCGAGCAGCGCCGCCTGCAGGTCGCGCTGCATTTCTCCCGCCAAGGCGGCGAGGCCCGGGGTTAGATGCACGCCAAACACGCCGGTACCGCCGAACTCCGGGCCGGTGACGGGCTGGTCCGGCTTGCAGGGCGTCCTGCCGCAAAGGCCGCAGGCGAGCTTCAACCAGCCCCTGGCATGTCCGAAACGGCATCGTGGCTGCTCCCAGCACCGGCCGCAGGCGTCCTGAAGCAGGATACCGTGGTCCGGGCAGAGGACAGAGCATCCCAGGCGCCAGGTTGCACGGTCGTGGACTTCCGGCCCTTGCGCCAGGTCATCCCGGATGCACTCCGGGCACTAGGCCGCGTCCTGCCGGAACCAGCACGAGGCGGTACCGTCGTCCGTGGCGACTCGCATGGCCCAAAGCCTGGCCGGCGCGATCCGGGCGGCTGCCGCCAGCATGCCGACCAGCCCGGCTTCGGTGCGATGGTCCAGGCGCTCGACGCGGCCAGCGTCGAAGTGCCTTTCCCCCAGCAAGTGCGCGCACAGGCTGGCTGACGTCACGTCGTAGCGCGACGCCAGCCGAGCCACCCAGCCGGACAGTGACTCCCCTGGGAGAGGCCGGGGCGCCCAGGGAAGCGGCCGTGGCATCACGGCTGCGGCGTTGCCGTCTCGGCGCGGGGAACGCGGCGAGTGTCGCGGGTCGGCGCCGCGACGCCGCGCCAGACCTCGGGATCCCCGAGGCTTTCAAGGGTGATCCGTTCGGTCCCGTCCCAGATTGCCCTGATCGCCGCGCGCTCGATGACCTTGCAAATGCCCAGGGTGATGCCGCCGGTCCGGTCCAGCAGCAAGCGGCGCAGCTTGGGCGAGTCCACCGGCGACGGCTGCCGCAGCGGCATGCTCCACACCAGCCTGGTGACGAAGTCGCGCAGGTCCTCGCCAGGCGTCCAGGGCGGCAGTTCGACATCGGTGAACCGGCTGCGGAGCTGACTGTCCGACAGCAGGGCGTGACGTGCCTCAGGCACGCCGACGCCGATCAGCGCCAGCCGCAGCTCGTTGGACACGAAGCGCAGCAGCTGCAGGAACGCCCTTTGCTGGCGCGCCGTGCCGCCCAGCACGGAGTTAATCTCGTCGATGACCACCACCCGCGCGCCCACCTGGCGCAGCAGGCGGAAGGCGGCCTCGCGCGACGGATGGCTGTAGGCGTGCTCGCTCGACCAGGGCGCATTCATGGCCTTCAGCAGCTGCTGGAAGAATGCTGCCTCGGTCAGCGCGGGAGGCATGAGCATGACCACCACCGGCATCCGCTGCACCCCGGCGGCCTCGTCGAAGGCAGGCATGGCCTGGCGCTCGAACTTGCGGATCAGCATGGTCTTGCCCATGCCGCTCTCGCCGATGAGCAGGATGTTCTCCATCCGCTCCCGCTGCGGCTGCGTGCAGGCCTCCTGCATGTAGCCGAGAACCCGTTCGGCCGCGGCATGCCGCACCCAGCGTTCTGCCCGGATGTGCTCGATCCGCTCCGCCGCGGCCAGCGCCGCGACGGGCCGCACGTCCTGCGGCAGGTGCGCGAACTCCGGGCCGGCGGTCATCACCAGAACTCCACGCCGCTGGTTTCACCGTCGCGCGGGATCAGCACCCCGGCTTCCGCGTCCGAGACTGGATCGGGCCCAGGTTCCGGTCGGGGCCGTGCCGCTGATCCCGCCGCCACGCCGGTGCGGGCGACGGATCGGCGCGCAGCCTTGCTGCGCGCCTGCGCCTCGGCCAGCACGCGGCGCTGCTCCTCCACCGCCGCGAAGATCGTGTGCTCGTCCACCGTCCGGCGGCCCTGCGCACGGAGCCGCCGCGTGGCTTCGCGGTGCTCCCACAAGGTGATGGGCTGCCGGCGCAGGTCGGCATACGGCACGCGGACATGGCCGCCAGTCGGCAGCTCGACGAACACGGCCTCCAGGTTGCGCGGGTCATACTTGATCCGCAGCCTGCCTGGGCCTGTGTCCACCAGATGGGCCAATGCACCGTCCTGGTAGAAGACGCTGAACAGCCGGACCCCGTCGCGCCGCACGGTCCTCTCCTCGAAGGGCAGGAAGTCGAGCAGCAGCGCATCCGCGTCGGCGGGCATGCGGACCTGCAGGCCGGCCACGCCTTCGGCCCAGGCCGCGGCGGGCGTGCGGCCCAGCGCCGAGTGCACCTCGTTGTGGTAGGGGCCGAGCACCTCCAGCGCCAGGATGCGCTCGAACTCGCCGAAGGTCAGGGTCGCCTGTCCCTCCGCGTCGTACGCCCCCCGCATCGCAACGCTGGACGAGGTGGAGCCGGGAAGGGCATGGACGCGGCCCATCAGCGTGCCCATCAGACGCTCGATGTGCCCGCCGAAGCGCGGCGTCGCCAGTGGGCGATAGTCGATGCGGATGCCGTGCTGCTGGCACCCGCGCTCGAACGCGCGCGAATGGAACTCGCGCCCGTTGTCCACGTGAACCGCCTCCGGCAGCCCCTGCGCGGGCCATGGGAGGCTGATGTCGCGGCCTGCAAGCCAGCTTCGCTTGGGCAGCACCGCCTGCGCCACCGTGAGCGCCGCCGAGGTGGCGCCCGGTGGGTCGAGCGACAGCAGCAGGCCCAGCACCACGCGGGTGTGCACGTCGAGCGCCAGGGTCAGCCAGGGCCGGCCGATGCAGGCGCTGGTGGCGTCGTCCACCAGCATGATGTCCACCTTGGTGTGGTCCACCTGGACCACCTGCAGCGGGCGCTCCGTGCGCAAGCCGGGCCGGACCTGGCGGAACAGGTTGCCGGCCGCGGACGCACCCTCGCGGGCCTTCACGCGCTCGCGCAGGCTCCGGGCCGACACACGCGCCCGCAGCGCCTTCAGCGACGGCGGCGTCAGGCCAGCCGCACGGCAATCCGCCTGCAGCCGGCGCATGACCGCCCGCAGCGTCGGCCGCTCCCGCGTCATGTAGGGGTCACCTGACCATTTGCTCAAAACTGCACGCTAAGCGGCGCGCTGGATGAACACCTGGGGAACGGGCCGGAGTGGGCGCAGTCCATCTGCGGGGCGGGCGGTGTTCCAGTCGTAGTCGCCGGTGAGCGCGATGTGCTCCCAGCCAAGCGGCGCGACATGGGCGAGCAGATCGTCGGGGATGGTGACGCCCTGTGACCGGAGCTGCTGGACGGCCCGGTCGAGGTAGATGGTATTCCAGTAAACGATGGCGGCTGTCAGCAGGCTCAGCCCGGATGCCCGGAAGCCCTGGTTCTCGAACGTGCGGTCACGGAACTCGCCCTGGCGGTGGAAGAACACTGCCCGGCGCAGCGCGTTGCTGGCCTCGCCCTTGTTCAGCCCGGCATGGCTGCGCTGGCGCAGCGCCGGGTCGGACAGCCACTGCAGGGTGAACAGCGTCCGTTCGATCCGCCCCAAGGCCCGCAACGCCCGCGACAGGGCATTGTCGGGGCCGGCCGCCGCGAGCTTGCGCAGGATAGTGGAGGGTGCCACGGCGCCGGCCTCGATGGATGCCCTGACCCGCATCAGCTCCGCCCAGCCGCGAACGAGTGCTGCCGTGTCCACGGCGTCGCCGATCAGCGGCTTCAGCACCGGGTAGGTGTCGGGCTTCTCGATGGCGTAGAGCTTGCGGTCCTTCAGGTCCTTGATGCGTGGGGCGAAGCGGTGGCCCAGAAGGTGGCACATGCCGAACACATGGTCGGTGGCGCCCGCCGTGTCGGTGTAGTGCTCGGCGATGCGCAGGCTGGTCCGGTGCGCCTGCGGGTGCAGCCCGTCGAGCACATAGGGCGCCTCGCTTGCGGTCGCCGAGATGACCCGGGTGTGCATGGCGCCGTACTGGCCGGATTGGGTGGTGTAGAGCACGACGCCGGGATCAATCCCGTACTTGGCGTTGACGTCGCCGCCGGGTCCGGCGCGGCCGCCGGCACGGAAGTATTGCCCGTCCGAGGAGGAGTCGGTGCCGTCGCCCCAGATCGTGGCCATGGGGTGCTTGTGGTGCGCCTCCACGATGACGGCGCGGCCGGACGTATAGTTGTCCTCGTTGATGTGCCATTGCGCTTGGTTGACCAGGTGGTGGTAGCTCAGGCCGCGGGTGGCGTCCGCCATGCGGGACAGGCCGAGGTTGGTGCCGTCGGCCAAGAGCGCCGCGAACAAGGCGGGCAGGTCGGACGGTGGATGGCCGGTGCGGAGGTGGGCGAAGCAGGCAGCGAACCCGGTCGCTTGCGCCACGTCCGATACGACTTCGGTCACGCGCACCCGCGGCAGCATGGCATAAAGGCGGCCAGCCATTAGCCGTGCGGCGTCCGGCACCGTCGGCTTGGTGCGCGCGATGTAGAGGGAGCCGTCCTCGATCTCGACGCCGTCCAGCTCGCCCCGCCCGGCGCAGTCAGCGATGAACAGCAGGCGCTCGTGCAGCAGGCCGGCCCGGGCCGCGACGTAGCGCTCCAGGTCGGCCTCGCCGGCAATGCCCACGGAAGGCGCCCCGGCCGGCTCCGCTGGCAGCAGGTAGTCCTCGAAGGCGCGATGGTCGCGGCTGCCGGCGACCCACACGTCCGCGCCTCGCAGGCGCTCGCGCAGCGTGGCGAGCACGGCCACCTCGTACAGGCGCCGGTCGGGAACAGGCCCGGCAAAGATCATCCGGCGCCACTTCGGCGGCAGGAACGCCGATGGCAGACGCTTTGGCAGGCTGCGGGCGCCGCTCTCGTCCGCTGCCTTGAGCAGGTCGATGGCCGCGAGCAGGGGGTCATGCGGCACGTTGGACTGGAACCGGAAGGCTGCCAGGAACCGCGGGCTGAAGCGCCGCAGCACGGCGTACTTTTCGGCGGCCGTGGCCAGGATCTCCACGTCGGCTACGTCCGCCACGGCCTCGATCACCGGCAGGGCCTGATCGAGCTTGGTCATGCCCACCTCGCGCTCGACCGCGGCAACACCCTCTTCGCCGGCCTGCTTGGCTTGCTTGAGGACAAGAATGGTGCGGCGGAACAAGCGCAGGGTGCGGGCCACATCGCGCTTGGTCGTCTGGAAACGGCGGTCGTCGCGGCCGCGGGCCTTGGTGAACAACGATCCCATGTACTTGCAGAACATGGCAAGGACCGCATCGGTCAGCCGCGTCTCAAAGTCGGCCGCCCCTGCCAGCAGCAGGGCGGTCCGGCGCAGGGGTTCGACGTTCGCGAGGTGCTGGGCGGTCATGATCCCGCCCTCCTCCACCAGGCGCGCGAGCCGGGCCGGGTGGACCCGTGCGGTACGCTCACCGGCGATCCCGACGCTGCGCACCCAGTCCAGCCTGTCGAGCAGCGCCACCATGTTGCCCGGCGCCGGCGCTTCAGGGGCGTCACGCAGCCAAGCGAAGCGGGAGCGTCGTAGTATGGCCGGGTCGGTCACGAGCAGGCCATCAAGCGCGCCCCGCTCAGCCTCGGTGACTCCGTCTGTCAGGGCGTGAAACGTCCGCTGGCGGGCACGCGCGCGGGCAGCCAGGCCGATCCGCTCCAGCACCGCGGCATC
>CAXSEX010000234.1:0-7431 GCA_964236415.1 uncultured Acetobacteraceae bacterium
AACTACATCAGGAACTCAGGATATGTCTCCATCTGATCCGAACATGCTCTAATGAGGTGTTTCTGGCCCTTCCTTGTGGTGGGGTCGGGTCTCGTCCTGCTTGCCGTCTGCCTTTTCAGTGTTGGCGGCCCGGGCGCGGGCGTCATCGTCGTGGTCGGGGCGCTTCCCTGGGCGATCGCTATGATGGCGATCTGCATCAAGCTCTTGGTTCTCCCGCTCACTTTGTGGACCCCTTGGCCTGCGGACGCGGGAGCGCAGGCCGTCGTTGCTCCCTCGATCCCGCAGCACAGCGAGTATGACGACCACGACGCCCGCTTGCAGCGCCCAACCTGGGAGATGGCCAAGGGTCAATCTCATGTACAGGAAGGAGTTTCCCGTTGAGCGGCACTGTCCAGGCGCCAGGGCCAGCACCGATCGCCCCGCCTGCCCACGTCGACCTCGGCCCATCCCCGCTCCGTCTGTTCGCCGTGATGTTCTTCGGGGTCGGACCGATCGGCCTTCTCCTTCTCGTGGCGGCCGCGATGAGCGGCCCGGGTGGCGCCGTCCTGACGGTGATCCTGTTCATCCCTTGGCTCATCATCACGGGCATGTTCGGAGTCGGCTTTCTCAAGGCCCTCTTCGGAGACCGCATGGTCAACTACAAACGGACTCGGGCGGCCGTCCGAGAGGGGAAAATCGGCGTCTCGTATCTCGTCCGCGGTTGGCTCGGCGACAACTTCCTTGTCGTGGACGAAACCCGGCGGCTGCTCTGCATCGACGGCGAGATCGTCGGCTTCGACGCGGTCCGGAAGCTTCAACATCATTCGAGCGGCGGCGTGGACAAGCTGGAGATCATCCTCGCTTCCGGGGCGAACCCAATCCGCAGCCTCGAACTCAGCAGCGAGGCAAGGCTGAAGGCGGCCTTCGAGCGCCTCTGCAACTCGCTGGGGTTCAGCAGTTGATCCCTGCAAGATCAGGCTTTTGCGGAATGGTCCGGCCGCACGCGGGTGCTCGCGACAGCAAACACAGCAGGGCTCGCCCGCATGGGCCAGCCCTGCTGCTGGCCGCCGTACTCCTGGCCGGGTGCCAGGTCCGGACGGACCCTTATGGGCGCACGGTGCTGTCCACGCCCACGCTGGGCCGGGCGTTGGGTTTCGCCTCCCAGGATGTGGGCCAGCCGCAAACCCCTGCGGGGTTTCGGCGAGCACGCTCGCTATCCATCACCCCGGCGGCTGTGACGAATGCAGTGCAGGGCCAGCGCACGGTCGGACGCCACACCGTGCAGATCGTGGCAGCCCAGGGTGGACATCAGGTTGTCGTGGACGGCCGTGTCGTCGCCACTGACATTCAAGACGACCGTGTGCTGATCCAAGGTGTCCACCAGGGCGGCGGTCGAACCTACGTGCTGATCGCCGAGCAGAGCGGAGGCAACGCGTGCCCGTCGCTCTACCAAGCCGTCGACCTGAGTGGGGGCGCGCCTGTTGTCTCACCTCGGTTCGGAAATTGCAGCGATGTCCCGAAAATCGCCGTTGTCGGCGGAGCGTTGCGGGTGTCGGTTCCGGTGTTCAGGGCTGCGCCCGCCGCGACATATGTGTTCCAGGACGCCTATTTGAACCAACAAGCGGGATTACCATAGCAACGTGATCAAGTGATCGGAAAGGATGGAGGGCTAAAACTTTGTAACCGTTCGATAAAGCCAAGCGGCCCTGCAAATCGGTGTCACGGACTCCAGATTTCTATGTCATGCATTCCAAAGTTCTGAGACATGATTCCAAATTACTTGTCATAAATCGGCCTGTTTTCCCTTTCTAACGACCTCGGTAGGACTCGAATCTACGGCATCCGGATTAGAAATCCGGCGCTCTTCCAGCTGAGCTACGAGGCCAGATTCAGGCGGACAGACACGGGCCGAACTCGAACCGACGTAGACAGGATTTGCAGTCCTGCGCATAACCCCTCTGCCACCGTGTCGAACTCTGGTGCCGGGTGAGGGAGGGTATCGAACCCCCGGCCTTCGGTTTACAAAATCTCTGCACTACCGCTGTGCTAACCCGGCGAACTCCGTGGTCTGGTGCCGACGGTCAGAATTGAACTGACGACCTACCGATTACGAATCGGTTGCACTGCCGCTGTGCTACGTCGGCGAAACTCGATGAGGTATTCTGCTCTCAGCAAGCACTTCAGGAGGGTCATTGACAATGTGCTGAAGTGGTCAGAGATGACGGGGAGCTAAATCTCTGAAATAAAATATTAAAGTCAAACAAGCAGACAAGTCGCTATCACGCATTCCAGATTTCTGTGTCGCTTGTTCCAGAACTTTGTGGCAGCAATTCCAGATTGCCTGTCACGGATTCCAGACAACCCCGTCAATTCCATTTAACTCTGTCACTTCACAACACACAACTTCACACGTGGCGCGCCCTGAGGGACTCGAACCCCCGACATGCGGATTAGAAGGCCGCCGCTCTATCCAACTGAGCTAAGGGCGCGTTGCCCTTCTGCATACAGCTAATGCGTCCAGTTTTCAGCCCGGCCGTAGCGGAAATTATCGGCATAAGCTTTCGGCTTGATCGGGCGGCTTGCGGGCGGCACTTCCAGATCATAGGCGACGCCCTTCTGCTCGGCGAAGGCTTTCGCGGCTTCCGCCGTGTCGAACCGCAGCCGCACCTGGCCCAGCGTGTCGCTGCTGCCCCACCAGCCCATCAGCGGATCGTTCTTCTCGCGCTCGGTCGGCTGGTACTCCAGCACCCAGTTGCCGGCGCCGGCATGGCCGGACTGGGTGGCGGTCTTCGGGCGCTGGAAGATGCGGGCACGCATGGTTGATCCCTTGAATTGGCTGGTCGGGGCGCCCGGACTCGAACCGGGGGCCTCTTGTACCCAAAACAAGCGCGCTACCAGGCTGCGCCACGCCCCGGACCCGGGTGCAACCTAGGTTCCAGCCCTCCGCTGCGCAAGGGCAGACCTATGAGGCGTTGCCGAAGATGCGCTGCTGGACCTTGTCGCCCACCCGGATGTCCAGCCGCTTCGCCGTGCCGGCCGCAAGCTCCAGCGTCGCGCGGACCGGGCCGCGGCTCTCGATGGTGGCGAGGCTGCCGGGCACGGTGTCCTCCGCCACCCGGCGGATCGTGCCGTCGGCGTTGATGAACAGCATGTCGAGCGGGCTGACCGTGTTGCGCATCCACATGCCGCTGTCCCGCGGCGCGCCCCAATCGAACAGCATGCCGCCATCCGCGGGCACGCTGGGGCGGAACATCAGGCCCACCGTCTGCTGCTCCGGGGTCAGCGCCATCTCGACCTGGAAATCATGGCGCTTGCCGTCGCGCGTCGTGATCGAGAGCGGCTCCTTGGGCAGTTCCGGCTGAGCCGTGGTCTGGGCGTTGGTGTCCGGGGATGCGACCATCAGGGGCGTCACCATCAAAAGGGCGAACAGGAAGCGGCGGTTCATGCGGGGTGCTCCGAAAGCGTCTGCTCGGCGAGCAGCTTGATGGCGTCGCGCACCGGGCCGTCCCGCGGCGCGTCGCGGATCGTGGTGAACCAATGGCCCGGCGGGTTGCGCCCGGCCGCCCGGTTGTAGGTCAACGCGCGCAGCACGGCCTCCGCCTCCGGCGTGGTGCGGTCCGGGATGGGGATGCCGTTCAGCGTCGCCCACACGCCGGCCCAGCAGCGCCCGACCGTGTAGGGGTTGTAGCCGCCGCCGCCGGTGACGATCAGCCGCGGCGCCAGGCCGCGGACCGCCGCCACGACCGACCAATGCGCGTTGTTGGACAGCGACAGCCGGGCCAGCGGGTCTTCCTCCAGCGCGTCGGCGCCGCATTGCAGGAAGACCGCCTGCGGCCGGTGCGCCGCGATCACCGGCAGGATCGCATGGTCGAGCAGCCAGGCCATCTCGCTGTCGTTGAATCCCTGGGGTACCGGCAGGTTGCGCGCCGCACCCCCGGCGCGGTCGGAAGCGAGGCCGGTGAACGGCCACCGCCCGGCCTCGTGCACGCTGATCGTCAGCACGCGGGGGTCGTCGTGGAAGGCGTCCTGCACCCCGTCCCCATGGTGCGCGTCGATGTCGAGGTAGGCGATCCGCTCCAGCCCCTGATCGAGCCAGGCGAGGATGCCCAGCACCGGGTCGTTCAGGTAGCAGAAGCCGCTGGCGCGGTCGGGGCGCCCGTGATGCGTGCCGCCACCGGGGCAATGCACGACGCCGCCCGCCGCGGTGAGCGCCGCGGACAGCATCACGCCGCCGGCCGAGGTCATCGGGCGGCGGTAGATTTCCGCATACACCGGGTTGCCCTCCGCGCCGATGCGGTAGCGGGCGCGGTCCTCGTCGGACACCGCCTGCGCCGCCTCCGCCCGCGCCAGCGCGGCGACATAAGCGGGGTCGTGGAACCGGGTCACGGCGGCAAGGTCGGCCATCGGCGCCGTGACGAACGCCTCCTCCGGCAGCCAGCCCATCGCCCGGCACAGGTCGGTGCAGATCGTCACCCGCGGGATCGCCAGCGGGTGCGTCGGGCCGTAGGTCGAGCGGCGATAGATCTCGCTCCCGACATAGACCGGATGTTGCAGCGGGGCCGGGCGCAGCAGCGGGGACGGGACGCGGCGCAGCGGGTCGTGCAGCACGCTCAGTCCCGCTGCGGCATGCCGTGCGGCACGACGGTGCTGACGATGCTGCGGTCCAGCGCCTCGTAGCCGGCGTAGTCGATGGCGGCATACAGCTCGGCCCGGGTCTGCATGGCCTCGACCATGTTGTGCGTGCCGCCGTCGCGGCGGATCGCGGCATACAGGGTTTCCGACGCCTTGGCCGCAACGCGCATGGAACTGACGGGCCAGATCACCATGCGGTAGCCCATGGCCTCGAACTCGGCGGCGGTGAAGAACGGGGTGCGGCCGAACTCGGTCATGTTGGCGAGCAGCGGCACGCCGGGCATGCGCCGCGCGAACTCGCGGAACATCTCGGCGGAGTGCAGCGCCTCCGGGAAGATCGCGTCGGCGCCGGCGTCCATGTACAGCTTGGCGCGCGCCACGGCGCCGTCCATGCCCTCGCTCGCAGCGGCGTCGGTGCGGGCCAGGATGTAGAGGTGCCGCCGCGCCTTGGCCGCCGCCGCCACCTTGGCCGCCATGTCCTGCGGGTCCGCCAGCCTCTTGTCGTTCAGGTGCCCGCACTTCTTCGGCAGCAGCTGGTCCTCGATGTGCACCGCCGCCGCGCCTGCGTCCTCGAAGGAGCGGACCATGCTCATGACGTTCAGCGCCTCGCCGTATCCGGTGTCGCCATCGACCAGCACCGGCAACGCGCTGGCCCGGGCGACCTGGCGCACGAAGAAGCACACCTCGTCCACCGTGATCACCCCGAGGTCCGGCAGCCCCATGCTGGCGGTCATGGCGGCGCCAGACAAGTACGCCGCCTCGAACCCGGCCGCACGCGCCTGCAACGCTGCCATGCCGTTGTGCGCGCCCGGGATCTGCAGGATGCCGCCGCGTTCCAGAAGCGCGCGGAACCGGGTGCCGGCAGGCTCGGCGGGGATGTCGGCGGCGACCAGGTACGGCATGGGGCGGCTCCGGGCTTGGGATGGCAGACCGTTTACCAGGTCGCGACGGGCGCGTCAGGTGGGGTCGGTTGCACGGCTGGCCCCCTGCCAGTAACCTCCGGCGCACTGAACGAGGTGACGACATGGACATGACAGGCGAGCGGCGTATTCCCGCGCCCCGGCAGAAGGTGTGGGACGCGCTGAACGACCCTGAGGTACTGAAGGCCTGCATCCCCGGTTGCCAGTCCCTCGAAAAGACCGGCGACAATGGTCTGAAGGCGACGGCCGCGGTCAAGATCGGCCCGATCAGCGCACGCTTCAACGGCAAGGTGCAGCTCACCGACCTCAACCCGCCCGACAGCTACCGCATCAGCGGCGAGGGCCAGGGCGGCGTCGCCGGGTTCGCGAAGGGCGGCGCCAACGTGCGGCTGTCCGACGATGGCAGCGATACGCTGCTGCAATACGACGTGAAGGCGCAGGTCGGCGGCAAGATCGCCCAGCTCGGCGCGCGGCTGATCGACGCCACCAGCAAGCAGATGGCCGACATGTTCTTCGACCGCTTCTCGGCGGCGGTGGCAGTCCCCGCGCCAGACGCCCCCGCCACCGCAGCGGAGCCGGTGCCCGCCAACGTGCTGCCCCCCGCGGGACCGGACGCGCTGGCGGCCGTGGAGGCGCCGCAGCCGGCCGTGGACCGCGCCCGGGCCAGGAAAGTGGCGGCCACCGCGGCGGAAGCAATGCCGCAAACCCCTTTGTCCCAAAGCATCGCGACCCCCACCGCGGCGGGCGAGGCACCGGAACTGCAGCCGCCGCTGCACCTGCCCAAGCGCGACCCGGCGGCGATCAGCCTCTTTTCGCTGATCCCCCAGGAACCGTTCGGCTTCCCGCGCATCGCCTTTGTCGGCGGGGCGCTGTACCTCATCATCTTCGTGATGATTTTCAAAAGCTACGTCTTTGGCTGACGGGCACCTGGCCGGCGCGCTGCCCGGCACCGTCGCGGACACCGCCGCCCTGCTGGCGGCCGGCGGCTACATCGCCGACACGGGCCTTTCGACCACGGTGCACCTGGCCCTTGCCATGCGCCGCCCGTTGTTTCTGGAAGGCGAACCCGGCACCGGCAAGACGGAGATCGCCAAGGTTCTGGCGGCCGGGTTGGGCCGGCGCTTGGTGCGGCTGCAATGCTACGACGGCATGGACCTGTCGGCGGCGGCCTACGAGTGGGACCACGCGCGCCAATTGATGGCGATCCGCCTCGCGGAAGCCGGGGGCGACCGCGACCAGGACCGCCTGGCGCAGAGCATCTTCTCCCGCCCCTTCCTGCAAGCCCGGCCGCTGCTGTCCGCCATCGACCCGGACCAGCCGCCCGCCGTGCTGCTGATCGACGAGCTGGACCGCGCCGACGAGCCGTTCGAGGCGTTCCTGCTGGAACTGCTGGCCGACTTCCAGATCACCGTGCCAGAATACGGCACCGTCCGCGCCGCGGTGCCGCCCGTCGTCGTGCTGACGAGCAACCGGACGCGGGAGGTGCATGACGCGATCCGCCGCCGCTGCCTGTATCAATGGGTGGACTACCCGTCCGCGTCCCGCGAGCGCGCGATCCTCGCCGCCAAGGCGCCGGGCCTGCCGGAGCGGCTGTCCCAGGAAGTCGTGGCCTTCGTGCAGCGGCTGCGCGAAACCGACCTGTTCAAGCTGCCCGGCGTCGCCGAAACCATCGACTGGGCGGGCGCGCTGCAATACCTCGACCAGCGGGAACTGGGCGCCGAGGCGGTGGATGAGACGCTGGGCGTGCTGCTGAAGTACCAGGACGACATCGCCAAGGTCCGCGGCGCCGAGGCGGGCCGCCTGATCGCGGAGGCGAAGGCGAAGACCCAGCCTCCGCTATGACCGCCGCCGCGGGCCTGCTGGGCGCCAACGTCATGCACTTCGCGCGCCTGCTGCGCCG
>CAXSEX010000235.1:0-679 GCA_964236415.1 uncultured Acetobacteraceae bacterium
TATAAGCTTGTTGTCGGGTGAACTTGCTGCCGGCTTCGCACTGCCCGCATGAGTATCGCCGGGCCGCCCGCCGCATGATCCTGCGAGCACCAGGGCCAGAAGGTCCAACCGCGTGAAAACAGGTCGCAGAGGAACCGCCCGCGATGGTATGAGGAGCGCCATCACCAAAGGAACCCCGGCCGTGCGCGCGCTCACCCTCCTGCTTGCCGTGCTTCCGCTTGGCATCGCCTTGCTGCCCGGCGCGGCCCGGGCGGAGGCGCACGCGATCACCGTGGTGAACCACGCCGGGGCGACCATCCGCAGCATCCAGGTCGGACCGGCCGGCGCCGGCTCCCTCGGGGCCAACCGCCTGCGCTCCCAACTGCCCTCCAACACCGAGGCACGCATCGCCTACAGCACGGGCTGCCCGGCGGACCTGCGCCTCGGCTTCGACGATGGGCGGGTCGAGGACCATCTCGGCCTCGACGCTTGCAGCGACCCGCGCGTGCTGACCGGCAGCAGCGCGGCGGCCGGTGCCGCGCCGCGCCGGGCCGCCGCGCCCAAGCCCCAGGCCGCCGCCCCGGTCGCGCGGGCCGCGCCCGTGGCCGTGCCGCCATGGTCCGGGCACAGCATCACCAAGCGGTTCGGCGGCCTGGATTGAAGCGCCGCCGGCGCTGCCCCGCGGCATTCGCCCGCTCGG
>CAXSEX010000235.1:689-7427 GCA_964236415.1 uncultured Acetobacteraceae bacterium
GCCAGGACGCTCAGCCCCGCATAGATGGTGGCGGCCTGGGTCGACGACCAGCCGAAGGGCTTCACCCTGCGCGTCGAGCGCGACCCCGCGGTGACCGCCGTGCTCGCGCCGGGCGTCGCGCGCTGCGGCGGCACGTTTGAGGACCTCGTTTGGAATCTGCCCAAACTCTTGCGCCGGCCGCCGCGGGAACAGGCTACACATCTCGATGAAAGGGCCGTTTGCCTGGGCGGCACATGGGGCATGGGACGGAAAGGGATGCGGGTTTGAGCGGCGGCGAAGCCGGCCAAGGTGCGGACGAGTTCGCGGAACGGGTCCAGGGGCGCCTCGACCGCCTTGGCCTTTCGCCCGAGTATGCGGCCCGGGCGGCCGGGCTTCCCGCCGACTTCATCGACCGGCTGCTGGACGGCAAGCTGCCGCCGCCGCGCGGCCAGCGCCTGGTCAAGCTGGCGGACGCGCTGGCGACCTCGGTGTCCTACTTGGTCGGCTTCGACCCAGACGTGCCGGTGCCGCCCGAGTACCTGGAGGAAGAGCAGGGCAGCCTGGGCCTGCTGGCTGGGGATGAGGAGGCGTTGCTGCGCGCCTACCGGCGGCTCGACATGTCCTCCCGCGCGGCCCTGCTGCAAGTCGCACTGAGGATGGCGCCCGAACCCGAACTGCCCGAGAAGAAGCCGCGGCAGGCCAGCCCACGCCGCTGAGTCGCGGCTCGCGCAGCATTGCGCGAGGGAGTGCAACCCACCGCGGCCCGGGCGGTTGTGACGCGGCAAGGTTCCGTTTAAGCGGACGTCGCCATGCCGCATGGGGCCATGCCGCATGGGGCCTGCCGGAACGCCGCGCACGTGAACGGGAGGGCACTGAGCCATGAAACGCGATCCCGTCTCCATGCTGTTCACCGCCCTGGCCGTGGCCAGCCTTTCGGTCACAGCCTTCTCGGGCCGGGCGCCAAGCCGGGCGGAAGCGCTCGTTGCGACCGCCGGCAGGCCGGCCGGGACGACGCGGCAGCCGGGCGGCGCCGGACAAGCCCCGCCCGGGCATGACGCCGCCAAGCCGTCGGACATCCCGGCCCGCGGCTGGTGGGCCATCGCGAAGCGGGTCGCGGCCAAGATCTCCAGCGACCGGCTGCTGACCGAGGCGGCCGCCATCACCTTCTACGCCCTGCTGGCCCTTTTCCCCGCCCTGGCCGCGACCGTTTCGCTTTACGGTCTGATCGCCGACCCGGCCACCATTTCGGACAACCTGGACGCCCTGTCCGGCGTGGTGCCCGGCGGCGGCATGCAGATCATCAGCGACCAGGTGCACAGCCTCACTGCGAACGGCAGCAAGGCGCTGGGCTTTGCCGCCCTGCTCGGGCTGGCGACCTCCTTGTGGAGCGCGAACCAGGGCACCAAGGCGCTGTTCGACGCGCTGAACGTGGTCTATGCGGAAACCGAGAAGCGCGGCTTCCTGCTCCGCACCGCGGTCACGCTCGCCTTCACCCTGGGCGGCATCGTCTTCGTGCTGCTGGCGCTGGCGGCCGTGGTGGCGGTGCCGGTCGTGCTCGGCTCGGTCGGCCTGGGCGGCGTCGCCGGCCCGTTGCTGCGCATCCTGCGCTGGCCGCTGATGCTGGCGGCCCTCGCGGTCCTGCTCGCGTGCATCTACCGGTTCGGGCCAAGCCGAGAGCGTGCGCGCTGGCAATGGGTCAGTTGGGGCGGCGGCTTCGCGGCTGTGGCCTGGGTGGTCGGCTCGCTCGCCTTCTCCTACTACGTCAGCCACTTCGGCAGCTACGACAAGACTTACGGCTCCCTGGGCGCCGCAGTCGGCTTCCTGACCTGGATTTGGCTGTCCGCCACGATCGTGCTGATCGGCGCCGAGCTGAACGCGGAAACGGAGCAGCAAACGGCGCGCGACACCACGACCGGGCCGGAGCAGCCGCCGGGCCGCCGCGGCGCCAAGAAGGCCGATGCGGTGGCGAAGGCGTGACACACGGGATCGTGACTCCCGCGGCGCGGCACCCGAGCGGGTTTCGCGTGTAATGGCTTCTAACATCACGCACGGAGAAGGCCAGGCTTAGCGACCACTGAACCTGACGGCCATGGCCCACGGCCAGGCCGGCTTATGGCTTGAGTTCATAATCACATCCGATGGAGACGACCTATGGCGACACGCACCTTGACGGCCATGTTCAAAACCCGCAACGAAGCTGAGCGCGCCGAGCAGACGCTCACAAGCGAGCTTGGCCTGAACCGCTCGATGATCCAGACCAGCCCCGGGACTGGCGTGACCGACGCCGGCTACGACCCGGCGCGTCCCTACGAGGAGAAGGGCTTCTTCGCGTCGCTCAAGAGCCTGATGCTGCCGGAAGAGGACCGCTACGCCTATGCGGAGGGCATGCGCCGCGGTGCCGTCCTGCTGAACGCCAAGGTGGACGAGGGCCAGATCGGCCGCGCGTCGGACATCCTGGAACATGCCGGCGCCATGGACCTGGACGCCCAGGAAACCGAATGGCGCAAGTCCGGCTGGACCGGCTACGACGCCAGCGCCCACGGCAGCCTGCGTGGTGGCGCCGCCGCGGGCACGGTGCCCACAGCCGCTGGCCAGGATGAGACGATCAAGGTCGTCGAGGAGCGGCTGGTAGTCGGCAAGCGCGCCGTCGAGGGCGGCCGGGTGCGGGTCCGCTCCTACGTCGTCGAGACGCCCGTGGAGGCGAACGTGACCTTGCACCAGGAGCGGGTCACGGTTGAGCGGCACCCGGTGGACCGCGCCGCCACCACGGCCGACCTGGCTGCTTTCCAGGAGCGCACCATTGAGGCGCGCGCCACCAACGAGGAGGCGGTGGTTGCCAAGGAGGCCCGCATCGTCGAGGAGATCGGCGTGCGCAAGGAGGCGGCCGACCGCGTCGAGACCGTCCGTGACACCGTGCGCAAGACGCAGGTTGAGGTTGACGACAGCTCCGCCAACCGTGCTGGCGCCACGACCACCGGCAGCACCGGCACCGGCACGGCGGCAACCGTTGACCGGACGCTGAACACCAACGTGAGCGGCGCCAACCCGGGGGCCAATGCTCCGGACGGCACTGCCAGCAACCCGCCCGGCACGATGGCGAGCCGTGCGGTGGACAAGACGCTGGGCACCAACGTCAGCGGTGCCATTCCAGGGCGCAAGTAGACGCAACCCCCGTCAGCCAGGGGGGAGCCGCCCGGCTCTCCCCTGCTTTCCCTTGCGAACCACGATATAAGGAGCTTCATCATGACCCGCATCCCTCTTGTGCTGGTGGCAACGCTGCTGGCCGGCACGGCAATGGCCCAAGGCACGGCCACGACGCCGGGCAACACGGCGCCGGGCGCAACGTCGAACGCGCCGATCCCCGGCGTTAGCTCCAACACGGGCGCCACGCCCAACACGGGGCTTGTGGGCCGCAACTCCGGCACCGCCGCCAGCGGCGACCGCAACCAGGCGGTCACGACCACTGATGCCAACGCGCCGCAACCGGCGCGCGGCAGCAGCAGCTTCACGCAGGCCCAGGCCCGGCGCCGGCTGGAGCGCAACGGCTACCAAGGTGTGAGCGCATTGGCCAAGGATCGCAGCGGCGTTTGGCGCGGCACAGCGTCAAAGGACGGACAGCCCCTCCAGGTATGGCTCGACTACAAGGGCAACACCGGGCAGCAGAATGGCACGGCGTCGGGTGCAGGTGTGCGGAGCGGCGCTACCCAGTAGGATGAAGTCGTCATCACCGCGACAGGGAAGCCGGCTCGTTGCGCGCCGGCGCCTGGGCACGAAGGCTAGAGGCCCGGCTCCTACCCTCGCCCTGACGCTTCGGCGCGGTCAGGTCAAAGGCTGCCCTGCCGGCAACGAGCCATCCCGTCGCCCGCGCAGGTTGAACGCAAGCACAAGCAGCAGCGCCCCGAACACCAGCGCGTAGCCGCCCAGCCACCAGGTCAGGACCAGTGCGCCCGCAATGGGCGACATCCACAGCAGAACGCCCCAGGACAGCGAGACCAGGCCCGACAGCGCGAGCAGCCAGCGCCCATGCCCGCCGTGCAGGCGCCACGCCGCGGCCAGCATCAACGCCCCGGTGACAACCGACCAGATGCCAAGCAGGGTCACCACCACCAGCACCGTCAAGCTCGGCACCAGCAAGGCAGCCGCGCCCGCCGCCAGATCGACGATGCCTTCCAGGATCAGCAAGCCCCAGCGCTCGTGCCGCGTCGCGGCGCGCACCCCGGCCACGATGGCGAACACGCCGTCCGCCAGCATGTAGGCGGCGAACAGCAGCACAAGCGACGCCAGCGCGGTGAACGGCAGGATCAGCGCCGCCAGGCCAAAAAGAACGGCGAACGCGCCGCGCAGCGCCATGGCCCACCAGTTGCGGGCCAGCAGCGCGCTCATCGCGTCCATCCTTGAACCGTATGGGCCGCTCCCGCTGCCCGGGGAGTTCATCCCGCTCGTGAAATCAAGCATGCTCGACCCTTATGTCCGCCTTTGCCACGATGTCGCCGACTTCGCGGGGAACGCAAGCCAGAACATCGTGCCGCACCTTTCACGGCCGTGCGCGGCATGCGCGGAGTCCCGGTCACAGGAGGCGGCCCGCAGCCTTCTCGGCGGCGCGCATCGCCGCAAACAGGCTGGGCGCGACGCCGGAAGCAACCAAGGCAAACAAGCTGCCCTGTCCATACTGCCGCCGCAGCACGGTGAAGCGGGCGGTCCGCAACCGTCCCGCGCCGGCGTGCACCTCCAGGCGGAACTCGCCCGCGTCGGCCAGCAGCCTGTCTTTCGGGCCGCGACGCCATCTTGGTGCCGTGACATGGGACACGACGCTGAGGCCCTCTCCTATGTGAAAGGCATTCACTCGCCAATGCCACGATTGTACCCGCGCAGGTAAGACAAGTTTTAGTGCGCGGCCGATGCCCCACACGGCATTCGGCCGAATCGCCGCCGTGCGGCGTGGGCAACGGCACGGCTTGCCGATATGCTGGCCGGCACAAGGGTTGGGCCGCCGGCCTGCCCGCTAGGAGAACATCGCGATGGACGACATCAAGGCATCCACGGCCAAGCACCACGAGGACGCCGCGCATCAGTTCGAGGTGGCCGCCAAGATGCACCACGAGGCCGCCAAGCACTGCGCGTCGGGCAACTTCGAGAAATCCGAGCACCTGGCCACCACTGCGGCGGAAGCCGAGGCGTTGGCGAACCGGCACGCGCTACAGGCGCTGGACCAGTATCGCCACCACGCCCAGGAGATCACGGACCGGAACGCCGAAGCCGCGGCGGAGGAAGCGGCACGCGCCGCGAAGCACGAGGCCAAGGCGACGGCCAAAGGCTAGGTGGGGCAGCGGTGACGGACGGCCCCGGCCACTCGGCTGACAATGCGTCAGGCGCTGCACCAGCTGGTTGTTCCGACACACGGCAAGGGCCTTGTCGAGATCACCCGCGAGGTCCTTGCCTGGACCGCGGCCCAGGGCGTTGAAACCGGCTTGCTCACGCTGTGGTGCCGCCACACCTCGGCCTCGCTCACGGTGCAGGAAAATGCTGCCCCGGCCGTGCGGGAGGACATCGCCCGCTTCTTCGAGGCCCTCGTGCCTGAGGACGCCGCACGCTACGCCCACGACGAGGAAGGGCCGGACGACATGCCGGCGCACCTGCGCGCCATGCTGACCCACACGCAGCTTTCGATCCCAGTGGCGGGCGGCGTCCCGGTGCTGGGCACCTGGCAGGGCGTGTACCTGTTCGAGCATCGCCGCCGCCCGCACCGTCGCGAGGTCGTGCTGCACCTGCTGGGCGAGTAGCCGCCGGAGCTGGCGGCTGCCGGCGCGACGCCCACCCCCGCGCCGGGCCAACCCGCCGGCAGCAGCGGCGCCCCATACTTCTGCGCATGAATATCATGACGGCTGGCCTGCTAACGGCCCTGTCCCGCTATGCCCATACCTGTGGCCGACGACGCGCTCCTGATCGAACGACGCCGCCAAACCGGGGTGGAACCCACCCCGCAGGAGTTCATGCCATGAAGACCATTTTCCTCGCCGCCGCCGTCGCAGCCAGCCTCGGCATCGCCCCTGCCTTTGCCGGCGAGGGCAACGGCGATCCCTTCCCTTTCAGCGCGGACCTGACCGCTCGCACGGCCGCGGTGCCGCAGCAGTTCGCCGACACGGGTTCGCAGGCGTATCCGAGCGTCGCCGGACGGCCGGGCACCGGCTTGCAGAACCCGACGGGCGGTTCGCAGCAGTTCGCGGACACGGGTTCGCAGGCTTACCCGGATGTTTCCGGCCGGGCCGGCTCTGACCTGCCCAGCCTTGCCGGTGACGTGCTGCCGACCAACGGCAGCCAAGGCGCGGTGCAGACCGCTAACTCCCTTCCGACGCGCTTCGAGGAGGGCACGGTCGCCTACGCCCAGGCAAACCGGGTCCACAACTGGATGGTGGCCCACGACCAGCGGTCCGCGGCCTTTGCCGCAGCGGCGCGGCGCGCGCCCGGCGGCTGACCGCCGCGCAGGACACATCGCGATGCGCCCGGGCCATTGCCGCCCGGGCGCCTCAATCAGAAAGCCAAGATGATGAATACACGCATCCTCAGCCTCGCCGCCTCGCTCGCCTTCACGCTCGGCGGCGCGGCCCTGGCCCAGCCGGCTGCCAGCCCGGCGGCCGGTCAGGCCACCATCTATTCCGTCGCGTCGAGCGCGGTCGGGCGTTGGCTTTATGACCTGAAGGGCAACCGGATCGGCAGCGTCCGCAAGCTTGAGGACGGCGGCCGAACCGTGGTCATCATGGT
>CAXSEX010000236.1:0-7426 GCA_964236415.1 uncultured Acetobacteraceae bacterium
TCGGGATCATGCCCACGATCATGGCCAGCGCCGTCATCAGCACCGGCCGGATGCGCGCCGTGCCGGCCTCCACCGCCGCCCGGGCGGCCTCGCCGTGCTCAATCAGGCGGTCCCGCGCGAACGACACCACCAGCACCGTGTTCGCCGTCGCGGTGCCCATGCACATGATCGCCCCCGTCAGCGCCGGCACCGACAAGGTGGTGCCGGTCAGGAACAGCGCCCAGGTGATGCCGGCCAGCGCCGCCGGCAGGGCGGACACGATGATGAACGGGTGGAGCCAGGAAGTGAAGTTGACTACGATCACCAGGTAGACCAGCAGCACCGACAGGGCCAGCCCGCCCAGCAGCTGGCCATAGGCCGAATCCATGGTCGTGGACTGGCCCGACAGCGCCACCGTGGCGCCCTTGGGCACGTCCTTCGCCATGTCCCCGATGATCGCCTGCACGTCGCGGCTCACCGCGCCCAGGTCGCGCCCCTGCACGTTGGCGTAGATGTCCACCGCGGGCAGGATGTTGTAGTGCGACACCAGCCCCGGCGTCCCCACCTGCGACACCTGCGACAATCCGCCCACCAGCTGCGGCGGGGTGTTGCCGGGGTTGCCGTCGCCCTTGTCCACCGTGATCGTTTGCAGGTCGTTGATGCTGGAAAGCTGCGGCTGCGGCGTTTGCACGTTGACCAGGTGCGACACCCCGCTGCTGGTGTCCAGCCAGTACGTGGGCGCCACCTGGCCGCTGCCCGACAGCACCGCGAGCGTGTTGTCGGCGATGTCCTTCTCCGTCAGCCCCGTGCCGCTGGCCAGCGACCGTCCGGAGGTCAGCAGCAGGGTGGGCTGGCCCATGACCTGCTGCACCCGCACGTCGGCCGTGCCCGCGACCTGCCGGATGCGCGCCGCCATCCGGGTCGCGTACTCGTAGTTGCCGTCCAGGTCGCGCCCGCCGATCCGCACGTCGATGGGCGACGGCAGGCCGAAGTTCAGGATCTTGGCCGTGATGTCGCCCGGCAGGAAGTAGAACTGCGTGCCCGGGAACGCTTGCGCCAGCCCCGCGCGCAGCGTGCGGCTGTACTCCGCCACCGGCGACGCCGCGTTGTCGAGCGAGACCGTGAGGTCGCAGTCCTGGCTGCCCACCGTGCCGGTGCTGCTGTACGCCTGGTTGATGCCGCTGACCGGCAGGCCGCAGTTCAGCAGGGCGTTGGTGACGTGGCCCGGCAGCAGCCGGCGCACCTCCGCGTCCACCAGCACGGCGATCTCCGAGGTTTCCTCGATCCGCGTGCCGGTCGGCGTGCGCAGGTGCAGGTCGATCTCGCCCGACTTGATGGAGGGGAAGAAGTCCTGCCCGACGAACACCAGCAGGCCGAGCGAGGCGAGCGCGCCCGCCAGGTAGCACGCGGCAAAGGTCTTCGGGCGCTCCCCGGTCCGCTCCAGCAGGCCGCGGTAGCCCTCGCGGAACCGCTCAAACCGCCGCTCGAACCCGGCCTGGAACCGGGTGAACACGCCCGGGCGCTTGCCGTCGTCCGGGCGCCGCGCCGCCTCCACCTGGCCGCGCAGCAGGAACGCCGCCATGGTGGGCGTCAGCGTGCGCGACAGGATGAAGGACGCGACCATGGCGAAGATGATCGCCTCCGCCATCGGCAGGAACAGGTAGCCCGCGATGCCGCCCAGCTCGAACAGCGGCAGCCACACGATGCAGATGCACAAGGTGGACACGAAGGTCGGCACCACGATCTGGTTCGCCGCCTCGATGATCGCGTCCTGCAGGCTCTTGTCCCGCCCGCCCTCCTCCAGGTGGCTGTTGATGTTCTCGATCATCACCGTGGCGTCGTCCACCAGGATGCCCACCGCCAGCGCCAGCCCGCCCAGGGTCATGACGTTGATCGTCTGCCCGAGCGCCGCGAGCGCGCACACGGAGCTGAGGATCGCCAGCGGGATGGAGGTCACGACGATCAGCGTGGACCGCCAGCTCCCCACGAACAGCAGCACGGTCAGCCCGGCCAGCAGCGCCGCCGTGACCATCTCCTGCAGCACGTCCTCGATGGACGCCAGCACGAAGGAGGACTGGTCGTTCAGCGTGGTGATCTTGACGCCCGGCGGCAGCGTCTTCTCCAGCTGCGGCAGCATCGCCTTGACGCCCGCCACCACCGCCAGCGTCGAGGCGTCCCCGGTCTTGAGGATCTGCAGCAGGACCGACTGCCGCCCCTTCACCAAGACGATGTTCTGCTGCGGCGGCCCGCCGCTGTGCACGACGGCCACGTCGCGCAAGTACACGACAGCGTTGCCGACCTGCTTGACCGGCAGGTTGTTGAACGTCTCGATCCGGGTCGGCGTCGCGTTGGTCTGGACCATGAAGTCCACCGGCCCGATCTTCTCGTCGCCCGCCGGCAGCACGATGTTCTGCCCCGCCAGCGCCGTGCCGACATCCGCGGCCGACAGCCCGTACTGCAGCAGCTTCTCCCGGTCGAGGTCCACGGCCACGTCCGCCGCGGTGCCGCCATAGGGCGCGGGGATCGCGACGCCCGCCACCGACACCAGCGGCGGGCGGATCATGTTGCTCGCGATGTTGTAGATCTCGGACGGGGTCATGTTCTCCCCCGTGACCTGCAAGTCCAGCACCGGCACGCTGGACGCGTCGAACACCAGCACCTGGGGCGGCGTGATGCCGGTCGGCATCTGCTTGATCACCGTCTGCGAGGTGGCCGTCACCTGGGCCTGCGCTGCGGCGATGTCCGTGCCGGGCTGGAAGTAGATCTTGACCACGCCGCTGCCGTAGTACGACCCGCTCTCGATGTGCTCGATGTTGCTGACCGTGGAAGTCAGCGAGCGCTCGTAGTAGTAGACGACCCGGCCCGACATGTCGGTCGGCATCAGCCCGGTGTAGGTCCAGATCACGGCGATCACCGGGATCTTGATCGGCGGGAAGATGTCGGTGGGCGTCTTGTAGGCCGACAGCCCGCCGAACAGCAGGATCAGGATCGCCAGCACCACGAAGGTCAGGGGCCGCCGCAGCGCGACCAGGACGATGGCGTTCACCGCGGCGCCTGCGCCGCGCGGACTGGCCTGCGGCGCCCGGCACCCGCCCGCAGGCGCGGGCACGGCTTGGGACGGCCTGGATAGCCAGCGCGCATCGGCATGTCGGCTCCGGAACTGGGAGGCGCCCGTCGGAAAAAGCCTCGTTCCAAGCAACGCACACGTTTTTCGCAGGTTCAACCTCTTTATTGCGGCGCAGCGCGCCGGCCGCTTCCTGTGGCCCCGCCGCGACAGGTGCCGCCCGGCGCCGCGTCCCATCGCAATCCGTCCCGAAGTCGTCGTAAGGTGTCCCGGACGACGGGCCGGGCGCCAGCAAGCCCCGCCCCAGGGATCGCCCAGAAGCAGCGGGAAGCCATCCAATGAAGGCCATGCCAATCGCCGCGGCGCTCGCGGCCCTGCTCGCGGCGGCGCCCGGCGCCTCCGCCGAGCAGCCCCCCGTGCGGCTCGGCGTCGCCAACGACATGTCCGGCCCCTACGCCGCCGTGGGCGGCCCCGGCTCGGCGCTGGCCGCGCGCATGGCCGCCGAGGACTTCGGTGGCAGCGTGCTCGGGCGCCGGGTCGAGGTGGTCTCGGGCGACACCCAGAACAAGCCCGACGTGGCGCTCGGCTTCGTCCGGGAATGGTTCGACAAGGGGGGCGTGGCCGCGGTGCTCGACGGCGGCTCAAGCGCGGTGAGCCTCGCGGTCCAGGACATGGCGCAGCAGCGCGGCAAGCTGTTCCTGAACACCTCGGGGACCTCCTCGGACCTCGTGGGCAAGGCCTGCACGCCCACCGCCTTGCAGTTCGTGCCGAACACCCGGGCGCTGGCCGTCGCGGGGCTGGCGCGGGCGCTGAAGGACGGCGTGGACACCTGGTTCCTCATCGCGGCCGACTACGCCTTCGGCACCGCCTTGCAGAAGGACGCGGCCGCGGTCATCGAGGCCGGCGGCGGCAGGGTGCTGGGCGCGGCCCGCCACCCCATCGCCACCGCCGACATGTCCGCCTACCTCACCCAGGCCCGGGCGTCGGGCGCCAAGGGCGTGGCGTTCGCGAACGCCGGCGCCGACCTGGTGAACAGCGTCAAGCAGGCGCGCGAGTTCGGCCTGGCCGGCGGCGCGACCCGCATCGTCGGCCTGCTGGTGAACCTGTCCGACCTGGAGGCGCTCGGCCCGGACGACGCCCAGGGCCTGCAGTTCTCGACCCCCTTCCTCCCCGCCATGAGCGCCGACGCCCTCGCCTGGTCCCGCCGCTTCGCCGCCCGGCACGGCGGCCGCACGCCGACCATGGTTCAGGCCATGAGCTACAGCGCCGCGCTCGACTACCTGAAGGCGGTGGCGGCGGTGGGCACCGACGACAATGCGCAGGTCGCCGCCTGGCTGCACGGGCACCCCGTGGACGACGCCATCACCCACGCCGCCGTGCGCCCGGACGGCCGGGTGATGAACGACCTGTACGTCGTGCAGGCCAAGGCGCCGAACGAGATCGCCGACCCGCTCGACAACCTGGAAGTCTTGGCAAAGCTGCAAGCGGACGCGCTCTACCCGGGACCGTCGGACAGCGCCTGCCCGCTGTTCCGGCGCTGACCGGACCGCCCGCGCGCCCACCGCGCCCCGCAGCCCGCGCCTCCGCACCGGCCCGGACGTGCCGCATGCCCCGACCCGAGGACCCCGCCCCATGGACTTCTCCATCCCCCCTGGCCTGCAAGACCTGCAGCTCCGCACCCGCGCCTTTGTCCGCGAGGAGGTGATCCCCTTCGAGCAGGACCCCCGCCAAGACCGCCACGGCCCCGCCGACGACCTGAAGCGCGAGCTGAACGCCCTCGCCCGGCAAGCCGGCCTGCTGTCCCCGCACGTTTCCCCCGAATACGGCGGCCTCGGCCTCAGCCACGTCGGACGCGCGGTGGTGTTCGAGGAGGCCGGCTATTCCCTGCTCGGCCCGCTCGCCATGAACATCTCCGCCCCGGACGAGGGCAACATGCACCTCCTGGAGCACGTCGCGTCGCCCGGGCAGAAGTCCCGCTGGCTCGCCCCGCTGGCCCAGGCCGCCCTCCGCTCCTGCTTCGCCATGACCGAGCCGCCCCCCGGCGCCGGCTCCGACCCGGCCGCCCTCAGCACCACCGCCACCCGCGACGGCGGCGACTACTTGGTCCACGGCACGAAGTGGTTCACCACGGGCGCCATCGGCGCCGGCTTCGCGATCATCATGGCGCGCGAAACCGCCGGGCCGCAGGAAGGCCGCGCCACCATGCTGCTCGCCGACATGGACCAGCCCGGCATCCGCATCGTCCGCGCCATGGACAGCATGGACCAGGGCTTCGCCGGCGGCCACGCGGTCGTCGAGTTCGACGGCCTCCGCGTCCCCGCGGCCGACGTGCTGGGCGAACCCGGCCAGGGCTTCCGCTACGCCCAGGTGCGCCTGGCCCCCGCCCGCCTCACCCATTGCATGAGGTGGCTCGGCGCCGCCCGCCGCGCCCAGGACATCGCGCTGGCCTATGCCACCCGCCGCGAAGCCTTCGGCAAGCCGCTCGCATCCCACGAGGGCGTCGGCTTCATGCTGGCCGACAACGACATGGACCTCCGCACCAGCCGCCTCACCATCTGGCACACGGCGTGGCTGCTGGACGAGGGCCACCGCGCCGGCGCTGAGAGCAGCATCGCCAAGGTGGTCTGCTCGGAAGCCATCTACCGCGTCGCCGACCGCTGCGTGCAGATCCTCGGCGGCCAGGGCGTCAGCGGCGAGACGGTGGTGGAGCGCATCTTCCGCGAGGTGCGGGGGTTCCGCATCTACGACGGGCCGAGCGAGGTGCACCGGTGGTCCCTGGCGCAGAAGCTGGTGAAGGCGGGGGCGAACCTTTGAGCGACGGCGGGGGCAAATCAGTATCCGCCCGCGCCCCACTTCCCAAGCGTGCGGCTGCCGCATCTTGACTGGCCGCGCTTGGCCCTTGTTGGCCAAAAAAGGATTCCCGTTCGTGTCCCAATACAGCACCTTCCATGCTTTTTGACAGGGGCAAAACATTGACCAGGCAGAACATATCTTCCGGCTATCCGTTCGAGGACACTTACGGCTATTCCCGTGCTGTCCGTGTCGGAGATCAGGTGTTTGTTTCCGGAACTACGGCCCGGTCACCCGAGGTGGAGGACGACGCATATGTCCAAGCAAGGGCGGTTCTGAGCATCGTCGCCGACGCCCTCGCCCAAGCTGGTGCCGAACTTCGTCACGTCGTACGAACCGTGGCGTATGTTGTCGATATGTCCGATGCCCCGCTCGTAGCACAAGCGCATGCGGAGAGTTTCGGAACAGTCCGCCCGGCAAGCACCCTCGTCCAGGTGGCGGGACTGACGCCTCCCACGGCACGGGTCGAGTTCGAGGCAACCGCCATCGTCACCGATTGAGAGCGGCCTTCGCATCTTGATTGGCCGTGTTCGACCTCCAGACCACACTTGAGTCAACCGCCGATGGGTTTCACCCATCCTACGGCACCGGCCGCTTAGGATGGGTGCAACCCATCAGCAACCGCATTACGGCACGGGTCGCGCAGGAATAGGTGACCATCAGCAGCCGGTGTGCAACCATCGCGTCCTGACCGGCCATGCCCGCCCGCCGACATCTGCGGCAGTCCTGAACGCAAAAGGCCCGCCGTGAGGCGGGCCTTCGCTGTCATCCTTCGACGATGAGGGGAGGCTTTCGCCCGCATTCTCAAAGCCTATGAACAAGGATGCGGTTTTCCAACGCTGAAAGTCAACCCATGGCGTCCGCCACCGTGGATGCTTGGACACAGGCACGCGGACCCCAGGTCTAACCGGCTGACAGCGGCTCTCTGCGGTCCCCAGGACCGTCGTTCGGCCTCCCGCCTCATCCCAGCCGCTTCGCCATGAAAACGCTCAACGGGTCCAACCGATGGCCCGCAAACGGCCCGCACCCGGCAAACCCAAGCCGCCCATAAAGCCGCAGCGCCTCGAACGACTTGACGCCCGTTTCCAGGAACAGCGTCCGCACCCCCTCCCCGGCGGCGGCCTGCTCAACGGCCCGGACGATGGCGCCCCCAACCCCTCGCCCCCTCGCGCCCGGATCGACGAACAGCCGCTTCATCTCCGCCGCCCGCCCGGGCAGCAGCACATAGCCGCCGCATCCCAGGGCGCGTCCGTCCTGCCGGGCCACGAAGAACCGCACCTCGGCCGCAAGCAGCGCCGACACGGCCAGGCCATGCCGGCTTTCCGCCGGGTAAAGCGACGCCGCGCGTTCATCCGCCTTGGCGAGAAAGGCCAGAACGTCCGGCTGGTCCGGCGTTTCACGCCCCACGGTCGGCATGGCATTCCCCCTGAAGCGACGCCGGCTCGCGGCCCCGCCGGCCCTCGAAAAACCTGTCCCACCCCCCGCCGCCAATGCTACGCTCACTCCCATGACCCTCGCCCTCCGCAAGATCAT
>CAXSEX010000237.1:0-7422 GCA_964236415.1 uncultured Acetobacteraceae bacterium
CAGCAAGCCGGGGAGCGGTTCGGCCCGCGCCCTGCGTTCGACTTCCTGGGCCGCCGCACCACCTGGGCGGACGCCGCGGCGACGACGGCCCACCTGGCCGCCGGGCTGCAACGCATGGGCCTGCAACCCGGCGACCGCATCGGCCTGCTGCTGCCGAACTGCCCGGCCTACCCGCTGCTGTTCTTCGGCGCGCTGCAGGCCGGGCTGACGGTGGTGAACTTCAACCCGCTCTACACCGTGCGGGAACTGGAAACGCAGGCGCGGGACGCCGAGATCCGGGCGGTTGCGACCCTCGACCTCGCCGCGACCTATCCCAAGGCGGCGGCGCTGCTGGCAGGGGGCGCCGTTGCCGCCGTCATCGTGTGCCCGTTCGCCGACATGCTGCCGGGGGCCAAGCGCGCGCTGTTCCGTGCGCTCAAGCGGCGGGCGCGGTGCGCGCCGCCGCGGGACGCCGCCCACGTGTGGCTCGCGGACCTCGCAGCACCGGGCGACCCGCCGGCCCCGGTGGAGATCGACCCGCACCGGGACCTGGCGGTGCTGCAATACACCGGCGGCACCTCCGGCGTGCCCAAGGGCGCGATGCTGAGCCACGCCAACCTCCATGCCAACACCGTGCAGGGCGTGCGCTGGTTCAAGGACACCCGCATGGGGCAGGAGCGGACGCTGGCGGCGCTGCCGTTCTTCCACGTCTTCGCCATGACCACGGTGCTGCTGTTCTCCGTCTGCGCCGGCGCCGAGATCGTCATGCTGCCGCGCTTCGAGGTGAAGGCCGCCGTCCGCGCCATTGCCCGGCGCCGCCCCACCTTCATGCCCGGCGTGCCCACCATGTTCAACGCCATCGCCGCCTTCAAGGGCCGCGCCGACCTCCTCAGCATCCGCTTCTGCATCAGCGGCGGCGCCCCGCTGCCGCCCGAGGTGAAGTCGCGCTTCGAGGCGCGCACCGGCTGCGTCGTGGTGGAGGGGTACGGCCTGACGGAAACCAGCCCCTGCGCCGTGTGCAACCCGCCCGGCGGGCTGAACAAGGCCGGCTCCATCGGCCTGCCCATGCCCGGCACGACCGTCGAGCTGCGCGACCCTGCCGACCCTTTGCGCCGCGTGGCGCCGGGCGAGCGCGGCGAGCTGTGCATCAAGGGGCCGCAGGTCATGCTCGGCTACTGGCGGCGTCCCGAGGACACGGCCGCCAGCACCACGCCGGACGGCTTCTTCCGCACCGCCGACATCGCGGTGATGGACGGGCAGGGCTATTTTTCCATCGTGGACCGCATCAAGGACCTGATCCTGGCCGGCGGCTACAACGTGTATCCCCGGGTTGTCGAGGATGCGGCATACCAGCACCCCGCCGTGGCCGAGTGCACCGTGATCGGCGTGCCCGACCCATACCGGGGGGAAACGGTGAAGGCCTTCGTCGCGCTGCGGCCCGGCGAGACGCTGACCGCGGCGGACCTGCTGGCCTTCCTCAAGGACCACCTGTCGCCCATCGAGATGCCCAAGCACGTCGAGTTCCGTAATACCCTGCCGCGCACGCTGATCGGCAAGCTGTCGAAGAAGGAGCTGGTGGCGGAGGAGCGGGCGAAGCGGGAAGCGTCGCAAGGGTAGTGTCTCATACCAGCCGCTATTTGCCCCAACTACTCCGGTGGCTGCAGCCTTTGTAGGGCGGAAAAGCGTCAGCGCCTTCCGCCACCACGCAGCGCTGCACGTCGGCGTATGACGCTTCGCTTATACGCCCTACAAGCTGGAAAAGAAGGTCATCGGGCAAGCCTCTCCTGGCAAAAACGGATGCGGTTGCTGAAAGGGTCCGTCACGGTCATCACCAACCCCCAAGGCAACTCGTCCAATGCCGGCTTGCCATAAGTGTAATCCTTGCCGACCAACTCCTGCTGGTAGCGGCGTACCCCTTCAACGGTCACGAAAACCGTTGTGCCCGGGCTGGCATCGCCGTGGTGTCCGCTGAGATGCAAGGTCAGTCCCGCGCGGGAAACCTGCGCGTAGAGCGGGAAGTTGTCGCCGAAACGGTGCTCCCAATCGAGCGTGAAACCTAGGAAATCGAGGTAGAACTCCTTGGCCTTGGCTTCGTCGAAAACCCGCATAACGGGGCTGGTCCGCTCGAACTGTACGTCGTTGGGTGGATTGGGAGTTTTCAGCGCGGCGGCCAGAACGTTCCAGCTTTCCAAGCCAAGCTGAGCCGCCACGATGTCCAGCGCAGCACCTTGCGAGATGTCGATCTGGCGTTGGCGAAGCGATGCCCGAAGAGCCTTCGCCACTATTTTGGGGTCAGGAACACTGCGCATCGAATCCTCCTTGATCTCAGCGAATGAAGTCATCAGTGCTCGCATTGCTGACGCATTCGCTGACCAGGGAAGGTCGTGTGATGCGGGAAACTCTGAGGATGCTTTCACCATCCCTTTCGGGCGCGAGCGGCAGGCAGCATCAACCATTGTTCATGTTATCGTAGCGGCGAAGCCGGATCAAGTGCAGGTCCACGTCGGGTTGCAAGTCGAGGTTCAAAGTGATTTTGTCGTTGCGGTATGCGGCTTGACGCATCGCGCCAACTATCTTACCAATACGTCAACACCATACCTGATACGGCATATGCCCGAGCTGTTCACCATCGGCGAGCTTGCGTCCGCCTTCGCCCTGTCTCCGCGGGCGATCCGCTTCTACGAGGACCAGGGGCTGCTGGCGCCGGAGCGGGCCGGCACGCAGCGGGTTTACACCACGCGCGACCGCGCCCGGTTGCAGCTTATCCTGCGCGGCAAGCGGCTTGGCTTTTCCATCGCCGACATCCGGGAATTCCTGGGCCTCTACGACGCCGGGGCTGGCCGCCGCCGGCAGATGGCGATGACGCTGGAACGCGCCCGCGCCCGCATCGCCGACCTGCAGCAGCAGCTTGAGGACATCACCGTCACGCTGGCCGAGTTGCGCGGCATGGAGGGCGACATCGCCTCCTACATGGCCGCGCACCCGGCGGCCCCACCCGCCCAAAGCGGCAGCACCGACTCGGAGAGGACCGCCCCATGACCCAGGCCGTGATCGCCGGCTATGCCCGCTCGCCCTTCACCCCGGCCGGCAAGGGCGCGCTGTCGCGCGTGCGGCCGGACGACCTCATGGCCCAGGTGGTCCGCGCGCTGATCGAGCGCACGGGCGCGAAGCCGGAGGACATCGAGGACATCATCATCGGCTGCGCCTTCCCGGAAGGCGAGCAGGGCTTCAACATCGGCCGGGTCGTGGGCTTCCTGGCGGACCTGCCGATCACCGCGGCCGGGTCGCAGGTGAACCGCTGGTGCGGCAGCAGCATGAGCGCCGTCCACATGGCGGCCGGCGCCATCGCGGCGGGCGCGGGCGACCTGTTCGTCTGCGGCGGCGTCGAGAGCATGAGCCGGGTGCCGATGCTCGGCTTCAACCCGGTGCTGAACCCGCGGCTGCAAAAGGAGAAGCCCGACAGCTATCTCGGCATGGGCATGACGGCGGAGAACCTGGCGCAGCGCTACCAGATCGACCGCGACGCGCAGCAGCAGTTCGCCGTCACCAGCCAGCAGCGCGCGGCGGCGGCGCAGGCGGAGGGGCGCTTCGCCGACGAGATCGTGCCGATCCAGACCAAGGGTGGCGCCGTGGCCGCGGACGGCTGCATCCGCGCCGACACGACGGAGGCTGGGCTGTCCGCGCTGAAGCCGGCGTTCCTGGCGACGGGCACGGTGACGGCGGGCACCAGCTCGCCGCTGACGGATGGCGCGTCGGCGGTGCTGGTGGCCAGCGCCGACTATGCGGAGAAGCACGACCTGCCGGTGCTGGCGCGCATCGCCGCCATGTCGGTCGCGGGCTGCGCCCCGGACGTGATGGGCATTGGCCCGGTGCCGGCGGCGCGCAAGGCGCTGGCGCGCGCCGGGCTGGAAATGTCGGCCATGGATGTCGTGGAACTGAACGAAGCCTTCGCGGCGCAGGCGCTGGCGGTGGAGCGCGACCTGATGCTGGACCACGCCCGGGTGAACCTGGACGGCGGCGCCATCGCGCTGGGGCATCCCTTGGGGGCGAGCGGGGCGCGGATCACCGGCAAGGCGGCGGCGCTGCTGGCCCGCACCGGCGGCAAGCATGCGATGGCGACCATGTGCGTGGGCGGCGGCCAGGGCGTCGCCACCATCCTGGCGCGGGCGTGACCGCCATGGCGCCCAACACTTCGACGATCGAACGCTGCGCCGTGCTAGGCGCCGGGCTGATGGGCAGCGGCATCGCGGCGCACCTGGCCAATGCGGGCTTGCCGGTGCTGCTGCTGGACCTGCCGGCAAAGGAAGGGCCGCGCAGCGCCATTGCCATGGGCGCCATCGCGCGCATGGCCAAGGCCGACCCGCAGCCGTTCATGCTGCCGGAGAACGCCCGGCTGATCACGCCGGGCAACCTCGACGACGACCTCGGCAGGCTCGCGGAGTGCGACTGGATCATCGAGGTCGTGGTCGAGGATTTGGCCGTGAAGCGCGCGCTGTATGACCGCATCGACGCCGTGCGCAAGCCCGGCGGCATCGTCAGCAGCAACACCAGCACCATCCCGCTGCGCTCGCTGGCCAAGAAGCAGTCCCCGGCGTTCCAGGCCGACTTCTGCATCACCCACTTCTTCAACCCGCCCCGCTACATGCGGCTGCTGGAGCTTGTCACCGGCCCCGGCACCCGCCCCGAAGTCGCCGCCGAGCTGACGCGGCTGTGCGACGTGCGCCTGGGCAAGGGCGTGGTGCCTTGCCGGGACACGCCGGGCTTCATCGCCAACCGCATCGGCACCTACTGGATCACCTGCGCGGTGAACGAGGCCATCGCGCGCGGCGTGACGGTGGAGGACGCCGACGCCCTGCATCGCCCCATGGGCATCCCCAAGACCGGCGTGTTCGGCCTGGTGGACCTGGTCGGGCTGGACCTGATGCCGCTGATCGCCACGTCCTTGCTGTTCAGCCTGCCGCCGGACGACGACTACCGCCGCATCTTCAAGGCGCACCCCTTGCTGACCCGCATGATCGCGGAAGGCAGCACCGGGCGGAAAGGGAAGGGCGGCTTCTACCGCATGAACAAAGCGGGCAAGGAGCGGGTGCTGGAGGCCATCGACCTGTCCACCGGCGAGTACCGCCCGGCGGCGAAGCCGAAGCTGGAAGCGGTCGAGGCCGCCCGCCGTGACCTTGGCGCGCTGGTGCGGCACCCCAGCCCGGCGGGTCAGTACGCCCATGCCGTGCTGGTGCAGGTGCTGGCCTATGCGGCGTCGCTGGTGCCCGCCATCGCCGACGACATCGCCTCCGTGGATGAGGCGATGCGGCTCGGCTACACATGGGCGCAGGGGCCGTTCGAGCTGATGGACCGGCTGGGCGCCGATTGGCTGGCGGGGGCGGTGGAGGCCGCCGGGCTGCCGGTGCCGCCGTTGCTGGCGCTGGGGCGCGGACGCTCGTTCTACCGCGTGCAGGACGGCGCGCTGCACTGCCTGACCCCGGCGGGCGAGTATGCGCCGGTCAAGCGGCCGGAGGGCGTGCTGCTGCTGCAGGACATCAAGCGCGCGGCCAAGCCGGTGCTGCGCAACGGGTCCGCCAGCGTGTGGGACATCGGCGACGGCGTGCTGTGCTTCGAGTTCACCAGCAAGATGAACGCGCTCGACCCGGACATCCTGGGGCTGCTGGGCCAGGCGCTGGCGCTGGCAGCGAGGTCCTGCAAAGGGTTGGTGCTCCACAACGAGGGCGACAACTTCTCGGTCGGCGCCAACCTGGGGCTGGCCATGTTCGCTGCCAACATCGCGGCCTGGCCGGTGATCGAGCAGCAGGTCGCGGGCGGGCAGGCGGCGTTGAAGGCGCTGAAGTACGCCCCCGTGCCGGTGGTTGGCGCGCCGTCCGGCATGGCGCTGGGCGGCGGGTGCGAGGTCCTGCTGCATTGCAGCGCCGTGCAGGCGCACGCGGAAACCTACATGGGCCTGGTCGAGGTCGGCGTCGGCCTGCTGCCGGGCTGGGGCGGCTGCAAGGAGCTGCTGGCGCGCTGGTAGGCCGACCCCAAGCTGCCACGCGGCCCGATGCCGGCGGTTGCCAAAGCTTTCGAGGTGATCTCGACCGCGCAGGTCAGCAAGTCCGCCGCCCAGGCGCGCGGCCTCGGCTTCCTGCGGCCCACGGACGGGATCACCATGAACCGCGACCGGCTGCTGCATGACGCGAAGCAGCGGGTGCTGGCGCTGGCGGACGGCTACCAGCCGCCCAAGGCGTTCGAATACAGCCTGCCGGGACCTGGCGGGCGCGTGGCGCTCGACCTCGCAGTGGAAGGGTTCGCGGCCACCGGCAAGGCGACGCCGCATGACGTGGTGGTGTCGAAGCAGGTGGCGCGCGTGCTGACCGGGGGGGACGCCGACCCGCTGGACGTGATGACAGAAGATGACGTGACGGCGCTTGAGCGCAGCGCGTTCATGGCCTTGGTTCGCAACCCGGCCTCGCTGGCCCGCACCGAACACATGCTGGCCACCGGCAAGCCGCTAAGGAATTAAGGAGAGTAGTTTGGATATCCGTAACTGGCTTCAAAACTGGCTCGGTATTCATGATCTTCATCATCAAGTTGATCAACTTGACAAACGTATGGGTGAGGTGGAGCAGCATGTCACGTCTATATTGCAACACTTCGGAAATTATCAGCATCGAACAGATGCAGAGTTGACGCTTATGCGATCCCAATTGCAGACGATGCTTGCTACCGTCTCCAATGTAATCGAAAATGCTCAGACTGAGGCTGATAGGAAACGTGCTGTAAGTCTTCGCACGCGATTAAAGAATAATCTTACGAGAGTGACAAAGGTTATCGCAGGAAGCTACAACTCGGTTACCGACTCGGTGTGCCAAGATGATTGATGAATTTGAGAAACTAAGAAAGCGTAGCGAAATGCTCAAGGAGCAGGCGTTTCACGGTTTCTGTTCAGAAGTAGTGGAATGTTCTGAACTTATTAGGCAATTTAAACCTAATAGGCGACGTCCTTGGATAGCAAGCGTCATCAATGAGATGTATGAGGAACAAGAGGGCAATTGTGCCCTTACGGGACTCCCGCTTAATTCTGATTTCGAGGTTGATCACGTTGTTCCCATTTCATATGGCGGCGGCAATGAACGTGGAAACCTCCGTTTAGTCAGTCAGGCGGCGAATCGGTCACGAGGTAATCGTGGTGTAAGTCCTCAAGACTTGCTGCGTTACCTTGAGGACCGATATGCAAATCGGTAGTTCCACGCAGAATTTGGATGTCAAAACATGGCAACCTACGCCGCCCCCCTCCGCGACATGCGCTTCGTGCTGCACGAGCTGCTGGACAGCAGCGCGCTGTCGGGCCTGCCGGGCTACGAGCAGGTGAGCCGGGAACTGATCGACGCCGTGCTTGAGCAGGCGGCGGCGCTCAGCCAGGAGGTGCTGTTCCCGCTCAACCTGTCCGGCGACGCG
>CAXSEX010000238.1:0-7418 GCA_964236415.1 uncultured Acetobacteraceae bacterium
AAGGAAGGGGCCGCGGCCGACGCCTTGCCGCTGCTGAAGGAGGCCGCGCAGCAGCGCCCCAATGACAGGACGGTCAAGTTTCACCTGGCCAGCGCCTTAAATGCCGTGGGCAAGCCGGAGGAAGCGGCGCAGGCCCTCGACGCCATCCTGGACGACGCCGCCGACTTCGACGACCGCGGCGCCGCCTGGTCCCTGCGGGACCGGATCAAGGGCAAGCAGTAGCCGCCGCCCCGGCCGATTGCGTGCCCGGCGTCACTGGCCGGGCGCGCCCACCCGCATCAGGCCGGGGCCGTGGGCGTCGAGCCATTGCGCCGCAGGCCGCTTGTGCGGCGTGAGCTGCGCCACCAGCGCCCAGAAGCCGGGGCCGTGGTCCATGTGGCGGAGGTGCGCGACCTCGTGCCCGACCACGTAGTCCTGCACGTGCGGCGGCGCCATCACCAGGCGCCAGCAGAACATCAGGGTGCCGTCCGCGGTGCAGCTTCCCCAGCGGGTGCGCGTGTCCTTGACGATGACCCGCCGCGGCGCGAGCCGGGCGGCGGCGGCCTTGGCGACGGCCAGGGCCGAAAGGCGCCGCCGCGCCTCGGCGCGCAGGAAGTCGGCCACGCGGCGGGACAGGAACTCCGGCGCGCCGTACACCAGAAGTGCGCCCGCCTCGATGGAGGCGCCGCCGCGCCCGCCCGGCACGTGGCGGATGCGGTGCGGCAGGCCGCCGATGGGGACGGCGGCACCCTCGGTGAACAGCACCGGGTCCGGCAGCCGGGCCAGGCGGTCGGCAACCCACGCGGCGTGGTCCCGCAGCAGCGCGAGTCCCGCGGCCTCCGCGGCGCGGAGCGGCAGGGTGACGACCACGCCGCCGCCCCGGGGATCGATCCGCAGGCTGACCTTGCGGGCGCGGGCGCTGCGCCGCCACAGCACGGCGGTGGGTCCGGTGGGCAAGGCCAGGATTTCGCGCACGGGGCCGGGCATCGCGGCAGGATGCGGCCTCCGCCGGCCCGGGGCAACCGTCCCCTACCATGACATAAGTATTACGGCCTGCGTGCTGCGGCTCACACGGGGCGCAGGAACAAGCCCACCGTCAGCCCGGCGCCAATCGCCACCACGCCGCCGCGCAGCACCCGTTCCGGCACGCGCCGCAGCAGCCACACGCCGGAAAGGCCGCCCCCGACCGCACCCGCGCAAACCACGGCGGCCGGTCCCCAGCGCACGTCGGGCGACCACAGGAAGATCAGAAGCGCCGAGAAGTTCATCACCGCGGCCCGCACGTTCTTCGTCGCCGCCGCGGCCCGGACGGCCAGCCCCGCCGCGGTCAGCGCCGCCAGCATCAGGAAGCCGATCCCCCCGCCGAAGTAGCCGCCGTAGATGGAAATGGCGAACTGCAGCAGCCCCGCCGTGGCCGTGCCCACCCGGGCCACATCCGTCGGCCGGCGGAAGAAGCTGCCGTAGGCGAACACCGCCGTCGCGAACAGCACCAGCCAGGGCACCAGCCGGGCGAAGAACGCCGCCGGGGTCGAAAGCAGCAGCACGGCCCCGATGGCGCCGCCCGCCAGGCTGATGACGCACAGCGCCCGGAACGAAAGGCTGGGCGCCCCCCGCGCGAGGCTGCGCCCCACCCATCCCGACAGCACCTGCCCGGGAAACAGCGCGACCGTCGAGGTGACGTTGGCCGCCTGCGGATCAAGCCCGGCCAGCAGCAGCGCCGGAAGGGTGATGAACGAGCCGCCGCCCGCCAGCGCGTTCTGCGCCCCGGCCAGCAAGGAGGCCGCGAACAGGAGGACGAAGCTCGTAGGGGATGCCATGGCCGCACCATGCCCGACGCGGGCCTTGCCAGCCAACGGGCCGGCGCCCTGCAGGGATGCCCTGCGCGGTTAGGGGTTCTGTAACGCTCCCGTGAGCATAATGGCCGAAGCATGGGGCCGCTCTTCTCCATGCTGGACGGAGGCCAATCGTGCGACGCGCATCAATCCTTTCAAGCTATACGCCGGCGCGGCCCGCGTCGTCCCTGCTGGCCCGAGCTGTGTCGGCTGCGTCGCCGCGCAAGCTGTGGCCGCGGCTCGCTGTGCTGATGCTTGCCGCGACGATGCCGCTGGTCGGGCTGCTGGTGCTTTCGGCCGTGGCCGACGGACGGCGCGTGGTGGACACGGCGCGCGACCAGGTCGTGCATCTCGCCCGCCTGGCGGCCGAGCAGCAGGACGACATGCTCCAGGAAGCATCGAGCCTGCTGCGCGTGCTGGCGCGGGTGCCGGAAGTGCGCAAGGTCGGCACGGCGGAGTGTGACGACCTGCTGAGCACGGTGATCTCCATCCACCCCCGGGTCAACGTCCTGGCGGTCGTGAACGCTCAAGGCACCGTCACCTGCAGCACCAACCCGGTCGGCAAGGGCCTGAGCCTCGCGGACCGGCCCTATTTCCAGGAAGCCCTGGCCTTGCCGTCCAAGACAGCCGTGGTGATGAGCCCATTGACGGTCAGCCGCGCCACCGGCAAGCCAGCCATGTTCTTCGCCGTTCCGCTGGAGCGCCTGCCCGGCGGTGACGTGCCGCCCGGGGTGATCCTGGCCGGGGTTGATTTCGAATGGTTCGCACGGCTGGCTGACGGAACTTCGGGACTGTCGGGCCAGTTGGTCCAGGTGCTGGACAGCCGCGATGGCGCCATCTTGGCGGAGGCACCGGACACGGCGGGCCGCATGGGCCAGCGTTTCCCCCATTCCCCCGTCATCGAGGCGTTCCGGGCCTCCCCCGGCGGCGGGTCGCTCCAGGCGCCGGACCTGGACGGGGTCGGCCGCGTGTTCGGCTTCGCCGCCCTGCCAGGCCAGGCCGCCGGCCTCCTGGTCGCAATCGGCTTGCGGGAGGCCGACATCCGGGCGGCGGCGGACGGGCGGTTCTGGCTGTCGATCGGGATCGCGTTCGCCGCCACGGCAGTGGCCATGCTGACCGCTTGGCTGATTGCCAAGCGGACGGTGCTCCGCCCGATCGACACGCTGGTCAAGGCGGCCGCGCTGGTCGGGTCGGGCGACCTGTCCGCACGGGCAGCCATCGGCCGCGGCGCCGCGGCGGAGCTGTCGTCGCTCGGAACGGCGTTCGCCCGCATGGCCGGACGGTTGCAGGCGCGGGACGGGCGCATCGCCGCCATGCAGAAGGAAATCGCGACCAGCGAGGGCCATCACCGCTTGCTGGCTGAGAACGCCAACGACATGATCGTCCGGTTCTCGCCGGAATTCCATCGTTTGTATGTTTCCCCGGCCTGCCGCGACCTGCTGGGCTTTGAGCCGGAAGAACTGATCGGCAAGCATCCCCGTGAACTGGCGCATCCGGACGATCAGGAAGCGTTGGAGCAGTCGCTGTTCGGGCACCTGCTGGCCGGGAATGCGACGGCACGCGCCAGCTTCCGGGCAATGCGCAAGGATGGCCGTTACATCTGGTTGGAGGCGAGCGCCCGTCGCCTGGGGGACGGCAGCGGCTTCGTGTCGGTGCTGCGGGACGTGTCCGAACGCAAGGCGCTGGAAGCGCGGCTTGAGGAGGCGAACCGCCAGCTTCGCGTGCTGGCGCGGGAAGACGGGCTGACCCGCCTGGCGAACCGGCGCCGCTTCGACGAGGCGCTGGGGGCGGAATACCGCCGGGCGCTGCGGATCGGCTCGCCGCTGGCGGTCATCATGCTCGATATGGACTGCTTCAAGGCGTTCAACGACACCTACGGCCACCCGAGCGGCGATGCCTGCCTGCAAGCCTTGGCCGGCGTGCTCAACGGCCGGTGCCGCCGTCCGGCGGACCTCCCGGCCCGGTACGGTGGGGAGGAGTTCGTCCTTTTGCTGCCGAACACCGATGCCGCGGGCGCGTTGGCCGTGGCCGAGTGCGTCCGCGCCGCGGTGCGCGCCCTGGCGATCCCGCACGCCGGGTCGGAGTTCGGCTTCGCGACCGTCAGCGTCGGCGTCGCGGCGCTGACGCAGGGCTGCCCGCAGGGGCCGGCCGCCTTGGTCGAGGCGGCCGACGCGGCGCTGTACCAAGCGAAGCGCACCGGGCGCAACGTGGTCCGCCTGGCGGACGCCCCGGCGGAGTTGGCGAATTAGGACGCCTGGCTCAGCACGAGCCGCCGCCGGGCGCGCTGGATCGGCAGGGCCGCGTAAACGTCCTTCACCGCCTCCGTGATGGTGACGCCCGCCAGCCGCGGCGCGATGCGCCGGCCGCCGCCCTCCCAGACCGGCGCGCCGCGCAGCACGACCCGCAGGTTGACCGGCGGCAGGTAAAGCGCGGTGTCCCGCCGCTCCACCCGGAACAGGCCGGCGGCCAGCAGGCGGCCGATCTGGCCCGGCGAGTAGGGCTGGCCGTGGCCAAACGGCGTGCTCTCATTGTGCGCCCAAAGGCCCATGCGGTTCGGCGTGACCGCCAGGAGGCGGCCGTCGTCCTTCAGCACCCGCCAAACCTCCCGCAGCATGCGGTAGGCGTTCTCCGCGACCTCCAGGCCGTGCACCAGCAGGATGCGGTCGAAGCACAGGTCGGGGAAGGGCAGGCTGTCCTCCTCCACCGTGCAGGACAGGTTGGGGCGGCCGGCGGGCCAGCGGGCGATGCCGACCTGCGCCGGGGTGGCGGCGACGCAGCGCGCAGCGCTGTCACGCCAGGGCCGCAGGTACGGGGCGGCGTAGCCGAGGCCCAGCACGGCCAGGCCGGTCACGTCCGGCCAGGCGAGCGCCAGGCGGTCCCGCAGCAGGCGGCAGGCCACGGCGCCGCGCGCCGTCGCGTAGAAGTCTGCCGCGATGTGGGCATCGGCCATCATGCCGCCCAGTATAGCATGGGACCGGGCAAAGCACGCGCCTGGCCCGGCCTCTTGCCTGAAACTGCGCGCCTGCTTGATCTGCGGCCGGAGGTGCGACAGGGTGCGCCCATCCGAAGCGGAGCGCCGTTCATGACTTTGTCCGCCCAAGCCGTCCCCATGCTGTCCGACAACTACGCCTGGCTGCTGCGGGACGAGGCCACGGGCGCCACGGCCTTTGTCGATCCCGCCGACGCGGACGCCTGCATCGCGGCGGTGGAGGCCGCCGGGGGGCGCCTCGACACGGTCCTGCTCACGCACCACCACGCGGACCACGTGGCGGGCACCGACGCGGTCCGCACCCGCTACGGCTGCCCGGTGGTCGGCGCCGCGGCCGACGCGCGGCGCCTGCCCCGGCTGGACCGGACGGTGGCCGAAGGCGACACGGTGGCCCTGGGCGACAGCAGCCTGCGGGTGATCGACACGCCGGGCCACACGGTGGGGCACATCGCGTTCTTCGGCGGCGGAAACCATGTGCTGATCTGCGGGGACACGCTGTTCAGCCTCGGCTGCGGACGGCTGCTGGAGGGCAGCGCCGCGGACATGCATGGGAGCCTGCGCAAGCTCGCGGCGCTGCCGGGCGACACGGTGGTCTGCTGCGGGCATGAGTACACGCAAAGCAACGCGCGCTTCGCGGTGCATGCCGACCCCGGCAACCCGGCGCTGCGCGCCCGCGCCGCCGAAGTGGGCCGCCTGCGCGAAGCGGGGCAGCCCACGGTCCCGAGCCGCCTGTCGGACGAGCTTGCGGAAAACCCCTTCCTGCGGGCGCCGGATGTCGCGGCCTTGGCCAAGCTGCGCGCAGAAAAGGACACGTTCCGGTGAGGCTCCACTACTCCGCCACCAGCCCCTACGTCCGCAAGGTCGTCGCCTGCGCCCTGGCCTGCGGCATCTCGGACCAGATCACCCGCATCGAAACCAATCCGCATGCGTCCCCGCCCGACCTGCTGGCGGCGAACCCGCTGTCCAAGGTGCCGTGCCTGGTGACGGAGGACGGCCTCGCGCTGTTCGACAGCCCCGTCATCTGCGAGTACCTGGACGCCATCGGCGGCGGGTCGCTGTTTCCGCCGCCCGGCCCGGCGCGCTGGCGCGCGCTCCGCTTCCAGGCCATCGGCGACGGCATCATGGACGCGGCCGTGCTGCGGCGCATGGACATGGGCCGCCCGCCGGAGGCTGCGCGCGACGCCGCGATGGCGCGAGGCCGCGACGCCGTGGAGCGCGCGCTCGACCTGCTGCAATCGGACCCGCCCGCCAACCACCTGGACATCGGCTCCATCTCCGTGGCCTGCGCGCTGGGCTACCTCGATTTGCGCTTCGCGGCGGACAATTGGCGCGAGGGGCGGGGCAAGCTGGCGCAATGGCATGCCGAGATGGCGGAGCGGCCGGAGATCGCCGAATCGGCGCCGCCTGGGTAGAAGCGGCTCACCGCCCGGCCATCAAGCCGAGCGAGCTGTAAAGCCGCTCGCTCGGCGGCCAGGCGTTCATGATGTCATAGCGCCAGGTGACGGCCGCCCAGCCCAGGCCGATCACGGCCACGATGCTCACGACCCAGCCGGCCAGCACCGCCGGCCCGCTCGCAAGGCGTGCGCCCGGGCGCTCAAGCGTCCCAGCGAACGGGCTGGGCGCCGAAAAAATCTGCGTGTCGGACGGCGGCCTGGATTGCGGGAAGGGCGGGACGGCGGCCGATGGCTGCGGCGGCACCGGCCCTGCCGCCAACTGCGGCCCGGCAACCGGCGCCCAGTTCGTGCCGCACCGGGCGCAGCGCACGGACTGGCTGGGAATGAGCCGCGCCTCGGGCACCTCGTAGGCGGCGGCGCAGGATGGGCAGACGATCCTCATGGTGGCGTGATACTCCCCAGCCGCAGACGCCGACGGGCCTCGGCTTCCGGTGTGGTGGTGACAGGGCGGGATGGGCGAAGCAGGCGCGTTGAGGGCATGACGAATGATACGGCTAGATGGGGTCGGCCTGGAATTCGGCCAACCGGGCACAACGAACCGGGTTCTGCAAGGCGTGTCGTTCAGCGTCGCGGAAGGCGGGTTCCGCTGGCTGCTCGGCCCGTCCGGCGCGGGCAAGACCAGCCTGCTCCGGCTGCTGCACCTCGCGGTGCGGCCCACGGAAGGGCGGCTCACCCTGCTGGGCCAGGACATCGGCGCCGCCGCCCGGTCCCGCTTGCCAGTGCTGCGCCGGCGCATCGGCATGGTGTTCCAGGATTTCCGCCTGCTGCCGCACCTTTCGGCGTTCGACAACGTGGCGCTGCCGCTGCGCCTCGCTGGCCGGCCGGAGGGGCAGGTCCGGGTCGATGCGGTGGAGTTGCTGAGCTGGGTCGGCCTGTCGCGGAGGCTGCAATCCCGCCCGGCCGAGCTTTCGGGCGGAGAGCAGCAGCGGGTGGCCATCGCCCGCGCCGTGGTCGCCCGGCCGCTGCTGCTGCTGGCCGACGAGCCGACCGGCAACCTCGACGACCCGCAGGCCGAGCGGCTGATGCAGCTGCTGCACGAGATGAACCGCCTGGGCACCACCGTCGTGGTGGCGACGCACAACGCCGCCCTGGTGTCCCGCCACCCGGCCCACACGCTTCGCCTCCTGGACGGCCGGTTGGTCCGCGATGACTAGAACCGCAGTC